>DASVWD010000141.1 GCA_036389795.1 Longimicrobium sp. | reverse complement strand
GAGACGCCGAGCCTCCTCCCGGTCACCCGTGGGGAAAGGGGCGTCGTGCTCCTGAGACACACCTCTCGCCCGACGGCCCTCTCCGACAGCGACCGCAAAGCCGCACGGCGAATGTCCCGAGCTTCGTGAATAACCGAGGCTCATACAGAGAAACAGAGGAACAGAGGAACAGAGAAATCCTCCGCTTCTCTGTTTCTCTGTGTGATTCCAATCTTTCCGGAACCAGAACAATGCTCGGCAAATTGGTATCATACCACGTTTCCGAGCATTGTTCTGGTTCGCGAGAAACAGATTGGCATCACACAGAGGACACGGAGGACACGGAGGACACGGAGGACACGGAGAGAACTTCAATCTCTCCGCTGTTCCTCTGTGTTCTCTGTGCCCTCTGTGTGAGACCTTTTCAGGGCTGATACCCGAACGATTCCCTGCGAAATGGTATCAGGCCCTGTTCCTTCGGCGAAGCGGCAGGAAAGCGAAAACGGCCGGCTAGGAGCCGTGATACAGGCGGTCCAGGTCGACGAGTTCGACGTCGGCACGTGCGCCGGCCTGCGCCGCGATCTCCGCGCTGAAGCTCGCCCCGCAGAGCAGCAGCTTCGCCTGGGCCGCGCGAGTTCCCAGCGCCGCCCGCGCCTTTTCGAGGCGGCGCAGGTGCCCGGTTCCGATCGTCTCCCCCGCCTTCGCCTCGCCGATGGCAAGGACCTGTCGCTCCGAGGGAGCGGCGGCGCCTTCGTCCGACGCGATCACGATGTCGAGCTGGCAGTCCTTGCCGTCGATCGTTGCGGTGGACGGCCCCACGATGTCGGGAGAGCCGCCGAGCGTCGCCGCGTCCGCGTAGCGGCGCACCCACGCACGTGCCTGTTCCTCGAAGACCGGGCCCCGGACCCGCGAATCGAAGGTGGCGGCAAGCCTCCGCTCCCAGGTCGCGCGCGGGTCCCGGTCGCGCAGGAGGGAGCCGTGCGGCTCCAGGATCGCGTAGTGGAACTGCAGGAAGGGGTCCGCAAGCGAGTACGTCGGCCGCTGGTCGCGGATCGGGTCGGAGTGCCGGACGACGAAGCCCGCGGCGATCAGGCGCTTCAGCGGCGGATCGATGTTCGACACGGTCCGCCGCAGCTGGTTCGCGATCGTCCCGGCGGTGACCGCTCCGTTCGCGATCGCCCCGAGGATGCTGTGGTGCATCGTCGAGCTGGCGGCGGACAGGGTAGGCTCTTCCGCCAGCAGGGTCGTCGCCTCGTGGTGCAGCGTAGCGGCCGGGGAAAGCACGCGGGCGGCCACCCAGCGGTCAAAGTCCTCCGTGCCCTCCGGAAGGTCGTGGTCGACCATGTCCGTCGCATACCCGATCACGCCTCCGATCACCGCGTAGACCCGGACCGCGAGCTCCAGGCCAGCGTCCGCGGGAAGCTGACGGGCGGCCGCACGGAAGTCGAACGGCTGCATGACGAGCTCCATCCCCGCCCGGCCGCGCAGGGGAGCTTCGCCGGCCGTGAGGGAGCGCATCATCGCGATGGCGGAGCCACAGAGGACGAGCCGCGACCTCCCGCGGTTCGCGCGCCGTCCACCGGGGCCCAGCACGGCTGCGATCACGGAGTCCACCGTCGGGTCAGCTTCCAGGAGGTAGCCGAACTCGTCGAGCACCACGGGTGTCGGCCGGCTCGCCCCGAGCTGGGCGAGCTGGCCCAGCGCCTCCTCCCACGTCGTGAACAGAAGGCGCCCCGTCCCGAGATGCGCCCCGAGAGCCTCACCGAGGCGGGTGAGGTGAATGGCCGCTTCACCCCGGGTCGCCTCCCAGTAGAACCCTCCGCGTTCGGCGGTGAGGGCTTCGAGCAGGGTCGATTTGCCGATGCGCCGCCGCCCGTACACCAGCCCGAGCGTGTTGCGGTCCACGCCGGAATCGAAGAAGGCTTCGATGTGGACGCGGCTCGCTACCGGATCCATGGAGGGGCTCCTGACGTAATTCGATGGATACTCAGTCTTAGAATACTATTTCTCGATTGAGTATTTCGTCAAGTAGTATCGGGGCGGGAGCCTCCTACAAGGCATCGGAAAAAAGCGTCGAGGCCAGGAAGGTCGCCTCCCTGGCCTCTTCACGTCTGCGGAACCGACGCGTACTCACACGTCGAGGTTCTTCACGTACTTGGCGTTCTGCTCGATGAACACGCGGCGGGGCTCCACCTCCTCGCCCATCAGCTGCGTGAAGATGGAGTCGGCCTCCACGGCGTCCTCCATGGACACCTGCAGGAGAGTCCGCGTCTCCGGGTCCATGGTGGTCTTCCAGAGCTGGTCGGGGTTCATCTCACCCAGGCCCTTGTAGCGCTGCACGTGGATCCCCTTGGTCCCATCCTTCCCGTCGCCGTCGGGGCCCTTGAAGCGCGCCAGGATCTCGTCGCGCTCGGCGTCGCTGTAGGCGTAGAGCTCCTGCTTCCCCTTGCGGATCATGTACAGCGGCGGCTGGGCGATGTAGACGAAGCCCGCGTCCAGCAGCTGCCGCATCTGCCGGAAGAAGAAGGTGAGCAGGAGCGTACGGATGTGGCTGCCGTCCACGTCCGCGTCGGTCATGATGATGATCTTGTGGTAGCGCGCGTTCTCCAGGCTGAACTCGTCCTCGCCGATCCCGGTGCCGATGGCCGTGATGATGGCGCGGATCTCGTCGTTGGAGAGCACCTTGTCGAAGCGCGCCTTCTCCACGTTCAGGATCTTCCCCTTGAGCGGGAGGATCGCCTGGAACTCGCGTTTGCGCCCCTGCTTGGCGCTGCCGCCGGCCGAGTCGCCCTCGACGATGTACAGCTCGCCGATCTCGGGGTTGCTGCTGGAGCAGTCGGCCAGCTTCCCCGGGAGCACGCCCGTCTCCAGCGCGCTCTTCTTGCGGGTGAGGTCGCGCGCCTTGCGGGCGGCCTCGCGCGCGCGCGCGGCGCTGATCGCCTTCTCGATGATGGCGCGCCCCACCCCCGGGTGCTCGTCCAGGTACTCGCTGAACTTCTCGTTCACCACGCTCTCGACGGCGCCCTTGACCTCGCTGTTGCCCAGCTTGGTCTTGGTCTGCCCCTCGAACTGCGGCTCGCGCACCTTCACGCTGATCACGCAGGTGAGCCCCTCGCGCACGTCGTCGCCCGAGAGCCCCTCCACGCCGCCCTTCTTGAAGAGCCCGGTCTTGCGCGCGTAGTCGTTGATGGTGCGCGTGAGCGCGCTCTTGAAGCCCGTGAGGTGCGTGCCGCCCTCGTGGGTGTTGATGTTGTTGACGAAGGTGAAGGTGTTCTCGTTGTAGCCGTCGTCGTACTGGAAGGCGATCTCGATCTCGGCCTCGGGGCGCGCGGCCTCGATGTGCACCACCTCGGCGTGCAGCGGCTTGCGGGTGCCCCGCAGGTGCTCCACGAACTCGCGCAGCCCCCCCTCGTAGTGGTAGGCCTCGCGCCGCGCCTCGGCGCCCTCGCTGGTGGGGCGCTCGTCGGTGAGCGTGATGTGCACGCCCCGGTTCAGGAACGCCAGCTCGCGCAGGCGGTTCGACAGCGTGTCGTACGAGTAGGTGGTCTCCTCGAAGATCTGCGGGTCGGGCTTGAAGGAGACGGTGGTCCCGCGCTCCTTCGTGGCCCCCGTGACCGTCAGCTCCCGCGTCTTGTCGCCACGGGCGAAGGCCATCTCGTGCACCCTGCCCTCGCGCCGGACCTCCACGCGCAGCCACTCGGAGAGGGCGTTCACCACCGAGACGCCCACGCCGTGCAGGCCGCCGGAGACCTTGTACGAGCCCTCGCCCTGGTTGTCGAACTTGCCGCCCGCGTGCAGCACCGTGAGCGCCAGCTCCACCGCCGGCACCTTCTCGGTGGGGTGCAGGTCCACGGGGATGCCGCGGCCGTCGTCCACCACCGTGATGGAGTTGTCGGGGTGGATGGTGACGTCCACGTGGGTGGCGTGGCCGGCCATCGCCTCGTCGATGGAGTTGTCGACCACCTCGTACACCAGGTGGTGCAGGCCGCGCGCGCTGGTGGACCCGATGTACATCCCCGGGCGCTTGCGGACCGCCTCCAGCCCCTTGAGGACCTGGATCTGGCCGGCGTTGTACTCGTGGGCCGCGGAGCTCGAAGCCATACCCCCTCGGTCGCTGTGATTTAGCTCGAAGTTTCGCTCGAAAACGGAACCGCTCCAATACCCCGGATCCGGGCGGAAGTTCGCCCGGCACCTGGCTTTAGCGCCCTTTCGTCAGGCCGCCATCACGAACACGATGTGGCGGATCTTCCCCTCGCGCTTGCCGGCGTTCACGCGCTTGATCAGCTCGCCCTTCATCAGGTTGAGCTCCATCATCCACGCGCTGGTGGCCACCGAGACGAAGAGCGTGTCCTCGGCTAGCCCCGTGGCCTTCGTGACCGCGGCGATCTGCGGTCCCACGCGCTCGGGCCACTCGGTGAGCGCCGAGGCGGCCTCGACCCGGGCGGCCAGCCCGCTCTTGTCCAGGAAGCGCGCGACCAGGTCGCCCACGGGCTGCGGCTGGCCGGCTTTGGCGTCGCGGGTACGGCTCACGCGCGGATGCGTATTCGGAGAGGAGAGAGGGCCTGCGGGTACCCCTCAATTTAGCGACTGCGAGGCGGGAGCGAAACCGTCACGGTACACAGCGGATTGGACACTCCTTACGACCACACCCCAACATGTCGCGCTGGCGGGGCCGGTTCCTCACCAGGCCGCCGGCTTGCAGACCGGCCTGCCGGCGGCGCTCCACACCGGGTCCGGAAGCTGGAACTTCGCGTAGTGGTCGCGCCCCACCAGGAAGCTGCGGTCCGCCAGCGCATGCAGGTCCCGGCTGTGGCGGCGGTAGGGGAAGACGACGCCCACGGTATATCCAGGGTACAGGCACCGGACCGCGCGCACGGCGGGGAGCACGTCGGTGTCGCCGGTGACGAGCGCCACCGCCTCGCACTCGCCGGTGGCGAAGGCGGAGAGCATCCGCGCCGCGAGCGCCACGTCGGTCTCCTTCTCCTCGTACTGGCGCGTCCGCAGGCCGCAGTGGCGGCACAGCGGCTTCTTCTTCTTGAAGCGCGACATCACCACTTCCACCCCCGACGCCTCCAGCGCGGCGATGTACGTCCGGTGCCTGTGCGTGTGGTCCGGCTTCGCGGCGTCCATGTGCGTCGCCAGGGCGGTGAAGTAGACCACCCGCTCGAGGTGGACGCGCTGCTCGCCGAACATGGAAAGGGTGGAGCGGCAGAAGGCGGGGAGGTCGAGCCAGCGGTGCCCCTTCTCGTCCGCGTTGTCCAACATTGCGGCCCGAATGGAGTGGTACAGGTTGAAGCCGTCGACCAGGTAGAGGACGCGATCGGACATGTGGGGACTGGACGGAAGTGGACAGGTGGGCAAAAAGAACCCCCTGGCCGTAGCCAGGGGGGGCCTGGGGAGCCGTAGCCCGTCCAGGGATGATGCGCCAAGTCTAATCGTCCGGTTGGCTGCTGTCAAGAGTGTGCATTCCGGAGAGACCGGCGAGCCGCCGGACCTGCTCCGGATCGAGCGGCTCGCCGACGATCCCGCGGCGGAGATTCGCGACCGCGGTGTCGATCATCCTCAGCGCACGGAGCGAGATGAAGTCCTCGCCGCCATGGTGCACGCTCTCCTCTGACCGCTTCATCGTCCCTCCGAGATCACCCCGTCGCGGATCGTCCAGCGGGGCAGGCTGCCGCCGTGGACCTGGACGTCGGTCTGCTTGGGGGAGGTGAGGATCACCTGGCCGCCCTCGGCGGCGTCGATCCAACTCGATGATGCGGCGGGTTCTTAGCCCGTAAATTCTAGGGACGAGGTGTGCGCCTCACCTGGGCCTCACCTCGTCGGATGACCGTCGCCGTCCTCGGTTGAGCTGCTCCACCAGATCGGGAGGCAGCGGCACATGATGAAATTCCACGTTATCAGGAAATCGACAACGGTCCTTCTCTCGAAGGCATGCTTCGTACATATCCCGTTCAGTTAGAAGCACCAATCGCTGGTGAGCGCGCGCCATGATAAGGAACAAGACGCCCGCTCGAATTCGCAGCATTTTTCCCACACCCCTTTTACCGGAAGCCATTTTCGACTCGCTGGTCGAGATCAGCGCTATGATTTCGCGGTCTTCGCTGACTGCAGCGAACCGGTACTTCCCGCAGTCACCGAGGGGCACGTCCCGCCGGTCGAAGCTCTGAGCGAATTTCGCGGTGAGCCACACATCGCGTACCCACCGCTCGATGTCGCGCTGGTAAGTGGTATCAGCCATTGGGTTGAATCCTCCGTAAGTTGAATTGAATGCGCGTTACAGCTCTGAGATTACTCCGTCGCGGATGGTCCATCGCGGGAGGCTGCCGCCGTGGACCTGGACGTCGGTCTGCTTGGGGGAGGTGAGGATCACCTGGCCGCCCTCGGCGGCGTCGATCCACTCGATGATGCGGCGGCTTCGCCCCGGGTCCAGCTCGGCGAAGACGTCGTCCAGCAGGATCACCGACTCGCGGCCGCGCGTCTCGCGGATCGTCTCGGCCTCGACCATCCGCAGCGCGATGGCCGCAGTGCGCTGCTGCCCCCCCGAGCCGTAGGTGCGCAGGTCGAGCGCGGCGCCGTCGGGCCCGGCGGTGGTGAAGCGCAGCTCGTCACGGTGCGGCCCGGCGAGCGTCATCCCCCGCACCCGCTCGGGCTCGGCCAGGCGCTCCAGCCGCGCGCGGAACGCCTCGGCCACCTCGTCCGCCGACGGCGTCGCGGGAAGGTCGGAGAAGGAGGGGACGAAGGCGAGCGCGCCCGGCTGCCCGCCCGCCACCCGCGCGTAGTGCTCCGCGAACCCCGCCGCGCGCTCGGCCACCCAGCGCGCGCGCGCGGCCACCACGCGGCTGCCCGAGGCCACCAGCCCGTCGTTCCACGCGGCCACCAGCTCGGGGGCGGCGCCCTGGCGCAGGAGCGTGTTGCGCTGGAAGAGCGCCTGGCGGTAGCGCTGCAGCGCGGCCAGGTACCCCGGCTCGGCCAGCGATAGGACGATGTCGAGGAAGCGCCGCCGCTCGCCGGGGCCGCCCGCCACCAGCTCCACGTCGGCGGGGGAGAAGATCACCGCGCCCACCTGCCCGAGCGCGTCGCCCAGCCGCTCGGGCTCGGCGCCGTTCACCGTCACCTTCTTCTTCTTCCGCCGCCGCTCGAACGCGGCCGCCACGGTGCGCGTCTCGCCGCCGGGGCCGCGCAGCTCGCCCTCCACGCGGAAGACGTCGGCGCCGAAGCGCACCAGCTGCTCGTCGGGGGCGCCGCGGAAGGAGCGGAAGATCTCCAGGTAGTAGACGGCCTCGAGCAGGTTGGTCTTTCCCTGCCCGTTGTCGCCGACGATGGCGACGCCCTGCGGCGGCAGCTCCAGCACCTGCTCGCCGAAGTTGCGGTAGTCGCGCAGGTGCAGACGGGAGAGGAACAAGGGTGGGCCTGGCTCGATGGGTCAGATACAGGTAGGGTGCTAGCGCAGTCGCCGCACCCTGCTTTCCCCGATCTGGAACTGGAACGGACGCCGCTCGCTGCCGGCCAGGCGCTTCAACTCGGGCCAGTGCTTCACGACCGTTTGGATGATCTGGCAGAGACGTGGAGACCGTTTACCCGGGAGCAGGAAGAACGCCCCGACCTTGGACTCGCGGAGCGCGGCAAGCTCGTGCGGCTTGCGGGTGATGTTCATGTCACGGGAGACGACGCACCATCCCCGCTCGCCCGCATAGCGAATCCACGTTTCGTCAGGCGTCGCGGGAGCGAAGATCTCGCTGACGTGCTCAGCGGGCTCGCCAAGCACGCGGAGTGCTTCGGCGAGCCCGGGCGGCAGGTGCGCATCGAACAGGAACCTTACGCCGCCGCCAGCCATTCCTCGAACCGGACGGCGGTTTGCACGTGGCGCGGCGGCACCTTGAAGAGCCAAGATACACGGTTGAGCGCGCGTTCTTGGTCGTATCCGGTTTCCGCCTCCAGCGCTTCCGCGAGCACGCGTGTGGGAATCCCTACTTCGGCCACGATCGGAGACCCGAACGCCACTTCGGGATCGACGACGACACGGCCCTGCTTCCCGAGGGGCCACCACCGGGTGGGCACGTCGAATGGGTCGAACTCCAGCTGTCCGAGGTAGGGACGGACGAGATCGTCGAACGTATGCTGTCCATGTCCGACGAGGCGCACCAGCGACTCACCACCGTGCGCCTCCCGCAGCAGGGCATAGATTCCCGACGGATCGGCGAAGAACTGCCGCATCGCGAACGGGTGCTCGGTCTGGTAGATCCGGGCCGCCACCGCGGCGGCTTCGTGGATCAGCTTCCAGGAAGCCCCTGCGCGGCGGAAGCCCTTGATGTACATCAACTCAACGAGCTCGATGAACGTCAGCGCGCTTCGGCCCTCCAACTCGGGAAGCCTTGTCTTGATGAGCGGGTCGTATTCGATGCGCGCACCGCCCCGCCGCCGGGCGTAGCCGAACGCCCACCGCCGCACTTCGGCTGCGGGTGCCTTGATCAGCGCCGCGGCCTCCGCAGGCGTGTAGATCCCGGTACCAAGCATTCCGTTCTCCCGAGTGGCGGCAACTATGCGGACGACCAAAGATAATCCGAATACGTGGTGGGGAACAGGACTGAAGACTGCGGAGACAGGGCTCACCACCCGGGGACGCCCTCGTGGCGCAGGAGCCAGCGCTTGACGTCGATCTCCTTGCCGTCGTCCCACGCGCCCGCGTACCCGCCGATGCCGTCGCCGGCGAGCACGCGGTGGCAGGGGATGACGATGGGGATCGGATTGTTGCGGTTGGCCTGGCCCACGGCGCGGGCGACGGACTCCACGTCTTTCGCCACCTGGCCGTAGGTGCGCGTCTGGCCGCAGGGGATCGCCCGGAGCGCGTCCCACACCCGGCGCTGGAACGCCGTCCCCTCGGGAGCGAGCGGGAGGTCGAAGTCGCGCCGCTTCCCCGCGAAGTAGTCGCGGAGCTGCTCGGCCACCCGCCACCCCAGCGCGTCGTCGCGCGTGGGCTCCACGCGCGTCCCGGCCGGCGGGTGCGCGCCCTGCGGCCAGTAGCGGATCGACCGCACCGCCCGCCCGTCGTGCTCCACCAGCAGCGGCCCGACCGGAGACGCCAGCAGCAGGCGGTACAGGTTGTCGGAAGGCGCCAGTCGGGTCATCGTCGAAATCCTGCCGAGTTGTTCTCCATGCCCGGAGCCGGCGAGGCAGGCCTTAGGCAGGCCTCGCCCCTACGTCATCGATGCGCGCGAAGACGGCGGGGCGCCGAATCACTTTCGCACTTTCGCACTCACGCACTCACGCACTGCAGTTCAGCGATTCCTGAATTCCGCCTTCCGCTTCTCCAGGAACGCGCTCATCCCCTCGCGCATGTCCTCGGTGGCGGCGAGCAGGCCGAAGAGGTTGGACTCGAGCGCCAGGCCGTCGTCCACCGACATCTCCATCCCCCGCGTGGCGCACTCGATGGCCAGGCCGACCGCCACGGGGCCGTTGGCCAGGATGGTTCCCATCATCCTGCGCGCGGCGTCCATCAGCTCGGCCTGCGGCACCACCTTGTTGGCCAGACCGATGCGGTACGCCTCGTCGGCCTTGATGAACTGCGCGGTGAGCATCAGCTCCAGCGCGCGCCCCTTGCCCACGATGCGCGGCAGGCGCAGGGTGCCGCCGTAGCCGGGGATGATGCCCAGCTTGACCTCGGGAAGGCCGAACTGCGCGTTCTCACTGGCGATGCGCAGGTGGCAGGCGAGCGCCAGCTCGCACCCGCCCCCCAGCGCGAAGCCGTTCACGGCCGCGATCACCGGCTTGCGGGAGAGCTCGATGCGGCGGAACACCTGCTGCCCCAGGCGGCTCACCTCGATCCCGTCCACCGGTCCCATCTTCGCCAGCTCGCCGATGTCGGCGCCGGCCACGAACGCCTTCTCGCCCGCGCCGGTCACGATCACGCCGCCCACGTCGTCGCGCCCGGCGACCTCGTCCACCGCCTGGCCAAGCTCGCGGATGGTCTGCTCGTTGAGCGCGTTGAGCTTGTCTGGGCGGTTGACGGTGAGCGTGGCGATGCGGTCCTGGACGTCGAGGAGGAGGTTGCTGTATTCGGCCATGGGAAGTGCGTGAGTGCGTGAGTGCGGAAGTGCGTTGCGGCGGGGCGACAACCTAGCGGCGGCGCGGGGGGGCGGCAACCGCGCGACGGACGCTAGAGACCGGCCCGATCTGGAGTTGGGCACCTACGGGAAGTTCGGCTACGGCGGGCGCATCTCGCTCCAATGCGGCGGAAATAGAGCGGGCATAAGAGCCTGGTGCGCCGAAACGTTAAAAGACACAGTTTGGACACCCGTCCGGATTTACACTCGCAATCTCCCCATATGGATCGGATCTTCGGCTGGCCTGGCGTTTACTGGACCGCGCGCATTCTCCTGATTATCGTCATGGGAGGCGGCTCGTGTGTCCTCCTGCTGCTGCTCGCGCGGTTCCTGCGTCCCAGGCATGTCCTGGCGCTGCTCCGGTCCGACCCGCCCAAGCTGGATGAGGTAGGCGGAGAGTTTGCGGGAGCCAAGGCGAGCGTGAAGTTTGCCGCTCAGAGTACCGCAATGGAGACGCTCAGCCAGCGGGTCATCGCTCTGGAACAGCGGGTGGACGAGCTACGGACTCTTGGGTCCGAAACTACCCGGCAATTGGACAAGTGATCGAGAGAGATGCGAATGGACTCCGCCAAGCTCGCCCAGATCCTAGCGCGCTACGAGGCATTGAAGCCCGACTACGAGGAGTTGGAGCGCCTGCGCCGGAAGACGGTGCTCAATCTGCTCATCGCGAGGGGCATCGACGTGCCGGACGCGGACAAGCTCGACAGCAAGGCCCTTCAGGAGATCCTGGACCGTGAGGCGGCGCGCGCCGCTTAGCACCGTCTTCCGCTCAATCGAATCGGCCGCGTCAGGGGACGCGGCCGATTGTTTTTCACGCCGGCTGGCCCTGGAGCATCCCCGCCTGGCGCAGCGCCTCGCGCACCTTCGGGCGGTCCTTCTCCCGCAGCGGCTTGAGCGGGGGGCGGGGGGCGCCGCCGTGCAGCCCCAGCTCCTCGAGCGCGGCCTTGATCCCGGGCACGCCCAGTTCGCCGACCACGGCCCGGTGCAGCGGCGCGATCCGCTCCTGCAGCCGCCCCGCCTCGGCCAGGCGCCCCTCCGCGTAGAGGCGGGCGAGCTCGGCGCACTCGGCGGGCGCCAGGAGCGCCACCGCCAGGATGCCGCCCACCGCGCCGATCTCCAGCGCGCCGTAGACCACCGCGCCGCTCCCCGCCAGCACGGCCGCGCGCCCCTCGCACGCCTCCACCAGCGCGCCCAGCGTGCGCAGGTCGCCGTGCGAGTCCTTGATGCCGACGATGTTGGGGTGCCGGGCCAGCTCGCCGACTAGGCCGGGGGGCAGCTCCACCCCGCTGAAGCGCGGCGGCACCTGGTAGAGGATGACGGGGACGGGCGAGGCGTCGGCGACGGCCGCGAAGTGGTCGCGCAGCGCCTCGGGCGTCATCAGGGGCTTGAAGTACGCGGGCGGCTGCACCAGCACCGCGTCGGCGCCGGCCCCGGCGACGGCGCGGGTGGCGCGCACGGTGGCGCGGGTGGACTCGGCGCCGGTGCCGGCCAGGAGCAGCCGGCCCCCGTCCACCACGTCGCGGGCGCCCGCCACCAGCCGCGTCTTCTCGTCCTCGTCCAGGAGCGGCCCCTCGCCGGTGGAGCCGAAGAGCACCACGCCCGCGAGCGGCGCCTTGAGCCAGGCGCGCAGGTTGGCCCGCAGCGACACCAGGTCGGCGTCGCCGGTGACGGGGTCGAACGGGGTGGTGGCGGGGGCGAAGACTCCTCGCAGGTCCATGGCGGCCGGGGCGCGGGTGAGCGGTGGCGGAAGCGCCGCAATCTACCCCGCATCGCCGGTGCCGGACAGGCGGCCCGGCGCTCGCGTTCAGGAGCACGGCTGGGCAAGAGCTCGGCACACCCCGTTCGAGGCGCACCGCGAGCTCGTGGGGCGGCGCGCGCCGTCCCACCGGTTTCGGCGCGAAGCATTCTGCTACGCGCGGGGGCAGAGGGTGTCCGCGATGCCCATCAGGAAGCGGACGGCCTCCGCGAGCTGCCGCGACACCCGCTCGATCCACGGGAGTGCCCGCTCCAGCCAGGGACGGATCCGGCGGTAGGTGGCGCAGGCCTGCTGCGGATCGACCATTTCGCGGGCCACGGTGGCCCCGCCGAGCTCCTTCTCGATCTCCGCCAGAGCTTCGCGTGCCTCGCGATCCTGCGGAACTGCGCTGCTGTCTGCGTCTGGCATGATCCCCTCCGTTCGATGTCCGGTTCACTGCACCAGGGTCGGCGGACCGCGGCTGCTGGTCCGTCCACCGATTAGATGGGCGTGTCTCCGTCTTCGCACTCCGTCTGACCTGAAATGCCGGCTCGACCCCGGGCCGACAGTTCGTGTGGCCGGTACGACAATGCGGAAGGGGCGCCGTATGCTGGCGCCCCTTCCGCATTTCGGCCGTCGCCGAGCCCCTCGTCGAGCCTGTCGGCGAGCGTTCGTCGTGTCGCCCAGCCCGGTTCCCGGCTACAGCGTGAGGTTGATCTGCGCCGGGTGGGGCGGGAGGTCGGCCAGCGGCTTCGTGGGGATCAGGCGCCCGTCCGTCCCGATCGCGCGCAGCGTCAGCCGCGGGCCGTCGACGGTGACCAGCAGGAAGTGCGCGGCATCCCCGTGGCAGCACGAGGCGCCGGGGTGCACGCGCTGCTTGTCGACGCCCTTGGCCCGCTTCCCCGAGGCGCCGCTCACCACGTAGTGGATATCCCCGATCCGGTGGTGCTGGAAGTTGTGCTCGTGCCCGGAGAGCCAGAGGCGGAACCCGTCCAGCCCGGTGAAGAGGTTCGCCAGGTTCTGCACGTTCGGCTCGTGGGGGTGGTTCGGCCCCACGCTGAGCGGCGGATGGTGGCTGTACGGGATCTTCCACCCGCGGGAGCGGTCGCCCAGGACTTCCTGGATGAACGCCTTGTGCTGCGGGCGCTCGAAGGCGGGCTCCGTGCTCGGGCGCCCCGTGTCGAGCGCCACCATCTCCAGGTCGGGGCCGCAGCGGAAGCGGTAGAACATCGTCTCGAACCGGCCGTCCGGGCCCTTCCAGCGGGGCGCCAGCCGGGGGAAGCGCTCGGCCAGATAGAAGTTGTCGATGTGCTGCGCCAGGTCGGCCTCGTTCTCCGTCTCGGCGTGGTCGTGGTTGCCCAGGCTGGGGAACACCGGCACGCGGTTGATGATGCGCCGGTACGGCAGGAAGAACGTGGCGAACCAGTCGTCGTCCTCGTTCCCGCTCGACCGCAGGTCCTTCGTGAGGATGCGCACTCCCGTCTCGAGCAGCCCCAGCAGCCCGGAGTGCTTCACCTGCGCGTAGACGTTGTCGCCGGTGGTGACGATGAAGCGCACCTCCCCGCGGTCGACGGCCGCCTCGAGCGCGGCGGCGACGTCGTACTGCTCCTGCTTCCCGCTCCCCTGGTCGCCGAGCACGGCGAAGGTGACCGGCACGGGAGGGCCGTGGGGGTCGGGGAAGGTGGTGAACTCGTTGCGGTAGCGCCACGCGGCGGGCGAGAGCCGTACGTCGCGCCCGCTCCCCTCGCGGGCGAAGTCCGACGGCGTCGCGCCCCAGGGCCTGCCGTCCACCCGCACCTCGTACGCGTACCGGGTGTCGGGGCGCAGGCCGGTGACCAGGAGGTGGTTGCGGCCGCCGGGGACCGGGAGGTCGCGCGTCTCGGCGGGGGCGCCGCCCGCCGCCAGGCGCGTCACGCGCACGGTGGCGCCGCCGTAGCTCTCGGTCTCCAGGCCGATGCACCCGCGCCTGCGTCCGATGTCAGGGCGGGCCAGGTCTTCGTGGTCGATCAGCTCGTGCTCGCCGTCGGGCTCCGGGTCGAAGAAGAACGCTCCCCACGCGATCAGCGCGCTGTCGTGCGAGAGGTGGGGAAGGAGGAGGAACTCCTCGCGATGGACGGCCATGATCGCCTCCGGACTCACGGGGGACTTCCCGGGGATGGGGACGCGGGCGGGCGGCAGGAGAATGCGCGAAAGGGAAGATGCGCCGCGCCGCGCACGCGCGGAAGCTTCTCTTCCGGGGCGGCGCGCCTACGTGCGCAGCGACCAGAGCCCGGTGTACTCCGGCACGCGCCGGCCGCCGCCGCGGCGCACCGCCTCGCCCAGCTCCGCGCCGAAGAAGAAGCGCACCAGCTCCACCGCTTCCTCGTGGCTCCGGAACTCGAAGTCGGTGCGGACCTCGCGCCGCGCGAAGCCGTGCTCGTCTTCCAGCCAGGCGTAGTACTCCGCGAGGTCCGGCGTCGGCGGCGCGGGAGCGCCGGCGCCCGTCCCGAGCGTCTCCAGCACCACCAGCGTCCCGCCGGGGCGCAGCGCGCGCCGCATCTCCGCGAGGGCGGCCGCGACGGAGCCGCGCCACCCGTCCGGCATCCACTCCAGGAAGTGGCCGAACACCCACCCCGCCAGCGCCAGGTCCGCCCAGTCGCCGCGCACGGGGAGCGCCCCGGCCTCGGCGCAGCAGAAGCGGGCGCCCCCCGCCTCCGGGAGCCGCCCGCGCGCGACGTCCAGCATCGGCCACGACCGCTCCGTGGCCACGATCCGCCCCGCCACCGGGGCCAGCAGCCGGGTCAGCCGTCCCGTCCCCGCCCCCACCTCCAGCACCCGCGCCCCGGCGAGCTCCGCCACCGCCGCGAGCGCCGGGAGGAGGCTGCCGTCGGCGTCCTCCGCGCTCACCAGGCGGTCGTACGCCGCCGCCCCTTCGCGGTAGAGCCGCCGGTAGTCGATCGGCGGCTCGCCTCCGGCCCCGGACCCGCCCGTCACCCTTCGCGGGCCTCGTACTCGCCCTTGAGGCGGGAGACCACGGAGGGGTCGGCGAGCGTGGTGGTGTCGCCCAGCGCGCGGCCCTCGGCGATGTCCTTGAGCAGGCGGCGCATGATCTTCCCCGAGCGCGTCTTGGGAAGGTCCGCCGCGAAGAGGATGTCGTCGGGGCGGGCGATGGCGCCGATCTTCCGCACCACGTGCTGCCCGAGCTCGCGCTTGAGCTCGTCGGTGGGCTCGTGCCCCTCCTTGAGCGTGACGAACGCGGCCACGGCCTGCCCCTTGAGCTCGTGCGCCTTGCCGACCACGGCGGCCTCGGCCACGGCGGGGTGGTCCACCAGCGCCGACTCCACCTCCATGGTGCCGATGCGGTGGCCGGCCACGTTCAGCTCGTCGTCGATGCGGCCGATCACCCAGAAGTAGCCGCGCTCGTCGCGCTTGGCGCCGTCGCCGGGGAAGTAGACGCTCTCGCCCGGCTGCTCGTCGCCCTCCTCGCCCACCGTCTTCCCCGCCCACTTCGACCAGTAGGTGTCGACGAAGCGCTGCGGGTCGCCCCAGATGCCGCGCAGCATGGAGGGCCAGGGGCGGCGGATGGCGAGGAAGCCGCCGCCCACGTCCACGCACCTGCCGTCGAGGGTGAGGATGTCGGCGCGGATGCCGGGGAAGGGCGTGGTGGCCGAGCCGGGCACGGTGGTGGTGGCGCCGGGGAGCGGGGTGATCATGATCGCCCCCGTCTCGGTCTGCCACCAGGTGTCCACCACGGGGCAGCGCCCGCCGCCGATGTGGCGGTGGTACCAGACCCACGCCTCGGGGTTGATCGGCTCGCCCACCGTGCCCAGCAGGCGGAGCGACGACAGGTCGTACTTCTCCGGGAACTCGGTCCCCCACTTCATGAAGGCGCGGATCGCCGTGGGCGCCGTGTAGAAGATCGTCACCCGGTAGTCCTGGATCAGCTTCCAGAACCTCCCGCGGTCCGGGGCGTCGGGGGCGCCCTCGTACATGAGCACGGTGGCGCCGTTGGCGAGCGGGCCGTAGACGATGTACGAGTGCCCCGTCACCCAGCCGACGTCGGCCGTGCACCAGTAGACGTCGTCGTCTTTCAGGTCGAAGACCCACCGGGTGGTGGCGTAGCACTGGGTGAGGTAGCCGCCGGTGGTGTGCATGATCCCCTTCGGCTTCCCCGTGGTGCCGGACGTGTAGAGGACGTAGAGGAGGTCCTCGGCGTCCATCTCCTCCGCCGGGCACTCGGCCGGCTCGTGCCCCACCGCCTCGTGCCACCAGAGGTCGCGCCCCTCCGTCATCCGCGCGCCGCCGATCGTCTCTCCTTCCGCGCCGTGGCGGCGGACCACCAGGACGCGCTCGATGCTGGGGCAGCCCCCCTCCTCCTCGAGCGCCTCGTCGGCGCCGCGCTTGAGCGGGACCACGCCGCCGCGCCGGTAGCCCCCGTCGGCGGTGATCAGCACCCGGGCCTCGGCGTCGCGGATGCGGTCGCGCAGGCTCTCGGCCGAGAAGCCGCCGAAGACCACGGAGTGCGGGGCGCCGATGCGCGCGCACGCCAGCATGGCGATGGCGGCCTCGGGGATCATCGGCAGGTAGATGGCCACGCGGTCGCCGCGCCGGACCCCCAGCCGCTTGAGGGCGTTGGCGGCGCGCGCCACCTCGCGGTGCAGCTCCTCGTAGGTGAACGACTTCCGGTCGCCGGGCTCGCCCTCCCAGAGGAACGCCGTCCTGGTGCGCCGGGGGCCGTCCAGGTGCCGGTCCAGGCAGTTGTAGGCCGCGTTCAGCGTGCCGCCCACGAACCACCGCGAGTACGGCGGCTCCCACTCCAGCACCCGGTCCCAGCGGCGGAACCAGTGCAGCTGCTCGGCCCACCCGGCCCAGTAGCCCTCCGGGTCGGCGTCGGCGCGCGCGTAGACCTCGGGGCCGCTCACGTGGGCGCGCGCGGCGAACTCCGGCGGCGGCGGGAAGGTGCGGTCTTCCTGGAGAAGGGAGTCGAGGGTCGGTTCCGTGGCGGCCATCGGTGTCTCCTGTCGTCGTCCGCGCGGGCTGCCGCGCCGGACGAGCGTTCGCTTGATGGTGTGGTTCGGGATGATGCGGCGCCCGCCGCGGGCGCCGCAAGGGGCCTGCCGCGGGTGCGCCGATGCCGGGGTGCGCGCGCCAACGTAGCGGTGATGCACGATTCTCGCGGCGGTCGATCGGCAGATCGGTTTCGCTGCAAGAGGAGGAGACGATGAAGCTCGCGATTCGATGGGGGATCATCGCGCTCGCGGCGTGCGCGCCCGCGCCGGGGCCGGGAGACGGGGGAGGGGAGACGGCGCCGCCTCCGCCCGCCGCGCCCGCCCCGCCCGCCGCGGCAAACGACGCGCAGCCGGACGACGCGCAGGAATCGGATTCGGCGCGGATCGCGCGGCTGGAGCGCGAGGCGAGGGCGCTGGCGCGGGCGGACGGGTGCCGCGAGGGCGCCCAGTGCCGCACGGCGCCGGTGGGGAGCCGTCCCTGCGGCGGCCCGCGCGAGTACGTCGTCTACTGCGCGGCCGCCACCGACTCGGCGGCGCTGTTCGCCAAGCTGGCGGAGCTGGCGCGCGCGGAAGACGAATACAACCGCAGGCGCGGTCTCGCCTCTACCTGCGAGTTCCGCGAGCCGCCGCAGGTCGGGCTGTCGGGTGGGACGTGCCGGGCGCGCGCGGGACAGGCGGGGGCGGAGGTGCCCCAATAGGGCGGTGGTGAAGGGCGGCTGAAGCCGCGGCAACAACCGCAGAAAGCCTCGCCGGCCGCCTTCGGTGCGGGGGCGAGGCCTGTGCGGGCGAGGCTTCAACCACACCCGGGGGGGGAAGATCCCGCGGCGCGCGAAGATCCCTTCCGCGCGTCAGTTCAGCTCCGGGTCGCGGGCGGGGCTGGAGACGATGAAGGGGGTCTCGTGCGGGTCGACGCCGTCGATCCTCACCACGAACTTGTAGAGGCCGGGGCGGGGGAACTGCACGCCCACCAGCGTGAAGACCTGGTTGGCGGTGCTGAACTCGCCCGGCGCCACGATCGGGGCGTTGATCTCGCCCATCGCCTCGAACATCACCTCGCCGTCCTCGCTGGCGAGCCGCACCTGCACGGGGTAGACGCGGCCCGTGTCGCCGAACTCGGCGTGCACGCGGAAGGCGAACACCATGCGCGGGTGCACCACGGGGAAGTCCATCGCCGCGATGCGGTCGAAGATCCCCATCACGTTCAGCTTCCCTTCCTGCGAGATGTTCGCTTCGTCGGCCAGGAAGGCCATCGGGATCTTCATCGCGCTCCTCCATCCGTGCAGTCGTCGGCGCCCTGCCGCACCCAGAACGAGCCCACCGCCACGTCGTCGGGGACCGAGTCGGGCTGCACGCGCGCCAGGTCCCACCGGCGGGTGGCGAGGGTGTCGAGCCCGAAGCTGATCCCCGGCGCGTTGGGGAACCACACCGCCACCCGCCGCTCCGCCGCCCCCGCGCACATCCGCCCGTAGCGCGCGCGCAGGTCGCCCACCGTGGAGCCCACGCCCATGCCCGCCGCCGTCCGGAGCCCCGGCTGCTCCACCACGATGCGCGCGACCCTGTCTCCCGCGAGCACGGCCAGCACGCGCCGGCCGCCCGGCACGGCCACGGCGCCCCGCTCCGCCGCCCCCTCCTCGCCTCGCCAGGCGGTGTCGCGCGCCTCGGGGCAGATGGTGCGCAGCTCCTCCAGCGTCATCCCGATGCGCACCGGGCCGATGCCGTAGCGCGTGACCGCCACGTCGCCCACGTTGCCGCACCCGCCCACCACCACCTCCGAGCCCGGGATGATGCGCAGCGTGTCCTGCACCCACGCCCCCAGCGGCGCGCCGTCGCGCGTGGTCAGCCAGGCGCGCACCAGGTAGCGCTTCGGCAGCGTGTCCGGCCGCGCCGGCTGCCTGCCGCGCGCGGTCGCGGGCGCACCCGGCGCGGCGGCCGCCGGAGCGGGGGCGGGGGGCGTGCGGACGGCCTGCATGAAGCCCGCCGTGCGCCCCGGCTCGACCGTGGCGACGGGGAAGCCGACCCGCGTGCCCCCGTCCGAGGAGGCCAGCGTGGGGCGAAGGCTGTCGGGCGCCGCGGAGTCGACCACCAGCTCGGCGGGCGCCTGGACGAAGAGGTTCAGCACGGCGTCCCGGAGCGGCGCGCCGGTCGCGTTCGCCACCAGCACGCGCACGGTGTCGGTCTGGTTCCACCCCAGCTCGCCGGGCATCTGGAGCTGCAGCGTGGGCTGCCTGCCGGGCACGGGCGGCGCCTGCGGCGCGCCGTCCGCCGGCTCCTCCCGCGGCCGGTCGCGGCACGCCGCGAAGACCGCCGCCGCGCAGGCCAGCACCGCCGCCCGCCTCCACCGCCCCGCCTCACCTATCTTCCGCACTCGCGCCTCTCTTCCGTCTCATGCCGAAGGTGTGGCGGCGGCTCCGCTCGGACCGCCAGCCACCAGAACCGTCGAGTAGATCCCTCGGGTCGCTACCGCGCCCTCGGGATGACATCGCCTGGGACCGACCGGCTCGTTCCGCAGTCTCGTACTCTCGCACTTCGCACTTCGCACTGGCAGTTCCGCGCCCCGGTTTTGCGTGGAACCCGCGGTGCTCTATTTTGTCGCCCGCCCGGCGCTTCCGCGAGGGCGGCGCGCGCGTCCCAACCACCGGCTCACATTGTGATGGCCGTACACCACCAGCCCGAGCGCCGGGGGCAGGAGAACCCCACGCTCAACCGCGCCGCGCGGATGGGCGTGGCCACCGAGGACGAGCAGCTCCTCGAGTCGCCGTCGACGCGGCCCGCGGCGCCCGACTTCACCTCGTCGGACCCGTGGCGCGTGCTGCGGATCACGGGCGAGTTCGTGGAGGGGTTCGACGCGCTCGCCAAAGTGGGGCCCGCGGTCACCATCTTCGGCTCGGCGCGGGTGCCGCCCGAGGACCCGTTCTACCAGGCGGCGCGCGAGACGGCGCGGCTGCTGGGCGAGGCGGGCTTCAGCATCATCACCGGCGGCGGGCCGGGGATTATGGAGGCGGCCAACCAGGGCGCCCGCGACGCGGAGGCGCCCTCCATCGGCTGCAACATCGAGCTGCCGTTCGAGCAGGCGATCAACGAGTACGTCGACCTGGCCATCAACTTCCGCTACTTCTTCGTGCGGAAGACGATGTTCGTGAAGTACGCCGAGGCGTTCATCATCTTCCCCGGCGGCTTCGGGACGCTGGACGAGCTGTTCGAGGCGCTCACGCTCATCCAGACCGGGAAGGTGCGCGACTTCCCGGTGATCCTCTACGGCTCGGACTACTGGCGGGGGCTGATCGACTGGATCAAGGACCCACTCCTGGCTGAGGGGAAGATCTCGCCCGACGACGTGAACCTGCTGCGGGTGACCGACTCGCCGGAAGAGGTCGCGCGCGTGGTCGTCGAGTGCCACGAGCGCCTCTGCGATCAGAAGCGCGAGGAGCCCGTCCGCCCGAACGGGGGCGCGCGCCGCCGCCAGATCCACGGCGCGGTCAGCTTCCATCCGCGCACGCCGCGCCCCGGGACGCAGCCGGCGCCGGGCGAGGCGCCCTCGACGGTCGATCCCACGACGCCGGCGGAGCCGGAGAAGCACGCGGGGGAGTAAGTGTTTTAGTCCTTAGTCCTTAGTCCTTAGTCCTTAGTGCTTAGTGGGGCGGGCGAGGGACGAGCGCAGGGCAGAGAGCATCCGGGCAACATCGAGACAGAGGGCGTTCAGGGCACGGTGGTCACTCCCGGAGAGATAACCGAGGTCGCGAGCAAGATAGAGCTGGCTCTGGACCTCAGCCGCAGAGCCACGCGCGATTGAGAGGAAGCGGCGAACCTCGGGTTTGGTGTAGCGGCCAAAGCCTTCGGCGATGTTCGACATCACCGATACCGAGGCGCGACGAACCTGGTCGCGAAGGGCGAAGTCTCGCGCGAACGAGCCTACATCTGTATGCCGGTACACTGCGAGTGCGAGATCCTTGGACTTCTGCCAGACGAGAAGTTCTTCGAAACGGTCGATCTTCATCGGGAGGAATGGGGTCGTGGGGGGAAGAGGATGTACCCGGCACAAAATAGACGTTCCGAACGGCTCGCGCGCCAGTCCCCCTGGATGGGCGGGAAACTGACGGCGAAGCACTAAGGACTAAGCACTAAAACACCAAGGACTAATTGCGATGGCGCAGAGCAAGTTCCTATCGGGGAAGCGGATCGAGCCCGCTCGTATCACTGCCGGGTTCTCGGTGACCGACCTCGTCGACGGGACGTTCCAGGCGTACAACGCGGCGCGGCTCAGGGAGGCCTGCCATCTTCTCACCAGGAAGATGCTGGACGACGACGTCACCGTGGGGCTCACGATGACGGGGGCGCTCACGCCGGCGGGGCTGGGGATGAGCGCGCTGATCCCGCTGATCGAGGCGGGGTTCGTGGACTGGATCATCTCCACCGGAGCCAACCTGTACCACGACACGCACTTCGGCATCGGGCTGGAGCTCAAGCAGGGGAACCCGCACGTCTCCGACACCGTGCTGCGCGACGAAGAGGTCGTGCGCATCTACGACATCTTCTTCGACTACTCGGTGCTGCTCGACACCGACGCCTTCTTCCGCCAGATCATCGCCAGCCCCGAGTTCCAGCGGCCGATGTCCACCGCCGAGTTCCACTTCCTCTGCGGCAAGTACGTCGCCGCGCGCGAGGAGGAGCTGGGGCAGGGGCGCAAGTCGCTGCTGGCGGCGGCGTACGAGTACGGCGTGCCGATCTACACCTCGTCTCCCGGCGACTCGTCGATCGGGATGAACGTGGCCGCCAAGGCGCTGCAGGGGAACAGGCTGGTGTTCGACGTGAACGCCGACGTGAACGAGACGGCGGCCATCGTGCTCGACGCCAAGCGCACGGGCGGCAAGTCGGCGATCTGGATCCTGGGCGGCGGCAGCCCCAAGAACTTCGCGCTGCAGACGGAGCCGCAGATCCAGGAGGTGATGGGGATCGACGAGCGCGGCCACGACTACTTCCTCCAGGTGACCGACGCGCGTCCCGACACCGGCGGCCTCTCGGGCGCCACCCCGGCCGAGGCGGTGAGCTGGGGGAAGGTGGACCCCGACCGGCTGCCCGACGCGGTGGTGTGCTACCTGGACTCGACCGTGGCGCTGCCGATCCTGGCCGCCTACGCGCTCGACAACCACCCGCCGCGCGAGCCCCGGCGCCTCTACCACCGCCGCGACGAGATGATGGCGCGCATCCGCGAGGAGTACGAGCGCTCCGAGCGCAACGAGGCGGTGCAGGAAGCCGCCCGCGGGCACGCCGCCCACGCGGGCCACATGCTCGAGCGCGACCGCTGAGCGCGGGGCTGACCTCCGTAACCAGGGGAAGCCGGGAGGTCCCCCAAGACTGTCATCCTGAGGGAGCCGCTGCTCCGAAACCGCTGAACGCACGATGTTGGGCGGCGACCGAAGGATCTATGGGCAGCGTTCGAGCAGACCCGGCGACCGGAGCAGGAAATCGATGATCGAGAGGCTGAAGATGAAGGTGATAGCCACGCAGGCGCGAACGGGCGCCGCCCTCCTGGGGCTGGCGTGCGCGCTCGCGCTGGGCGCGTGCCGCGGCTCCGACGAGCCGTCCGGCGACGTGCAGACGACGACGCAGACGCAGCCCGCCGCTCCGGCGCCGGCGGCTCCCGCCGAGGGCGCGCCGGCGCCCGCCGGGCAGCCGCAGGCCGCGCCGACGGCCGCCGCACCGACTGTGGTGGTGCCGCCTCCGGGCGAGAAGCTCACGCTGGCCCACGCCGAGCAGGTGGGCTTCGTGCGCGGCGCCCGCAAGGAGTTCAAGATGATCGACGCCATCGACGGCGCGGGCGGGACCATCAACGGCAGCGACGTGGAGCTCTACGTCTACGAAGGCGAGGTCCCCCAGCAGCAGGTGGAGCAATTCCGCAGATACAGCGGCCCCAACTCCGCCATGGGCTGGCTGGGCGTCTGCATCGTCCGCAACCTGATGATGCTGTACCGCGAAGAAGCCGCCTGCGACGCGCTGAAGCAGCTGCAGTAGCGGGATCACGTCCTGTTCATCCGCCCGGTGTGGCTCACATCGGGCGGAGTGTTTTCCGCTGACCCATGCTGAAGGCTGCGTGTGGCATGGAGATCACGTTCTTCGAATCGGGAGCCGATTTCCGGCGGTGGCTGGAGGCGAACCACGCCGCGGCCAAAGAGCTGATGGTCGGGTTCTACAAGAAGGGCTCGGGGAAGCCCAGCATCACGTATCACGAGGCGCTGGACGAGGCGCTCTGCTTCGGCTGGATCGACGGGGTGCGCAAGAGCGTGGACGACGACAGCTACACCATCCGCTTCACCCCGCGCAGGCCGGGGAGCGTATGGAGCGCCGTCAACCTCAGGCGCGCCGAGGAGCTGGAGCGCGCCGGGCGGATGGCCGCGCCCGGGCTGAAGGAGTTCCACGAGCGCGACCCGCGGCGGTCGGGACTGTACTCGTACGAGAACCGGCCCAAGGAGTTCGACGCCGGGCTCGCGGCGAGATTCCAGGCGAACGCGAAGGCGTGGGACTTCTTCCAGGCGCAGCCCCCCGGCTACCGCCGCGTGGCCGTCTTCTGGGTGATGGAGGCGAAGAAGGAGGAGACCCGGCTGCGCCGGCTCGACCGGCTGATCGGTGAATCGGAGCAGGGGATGCGGCTGCCGGAGCTGGCGGGCGCGGCGCGGAAGCCGAAGCCGCCGGGAGGGAGCGCGGATGCGCCGTAGGGCGAGGACGGCCGCGCTGCTGCTGGCGGCGCTCGCCATCTACCTGGGCAGCTACCTCTGGCTCCGCGGCGCCCGCCGCGAGGTGTGGGAGCGCGACGGCCGCGCATACGTCATCTTCCCGGCGGGCGCGCCGGCGCTCTACTACCTCTACCGCCCGCTGTCGTACGCCGACGCCGCGCTGACCGGCACCGGCTCGCACCTGGGGCCGCACCGCTGAGCACCTTCGTCCTCCCCCGCGCCGGCGGGAGCCCGGCACCTCACCTCTCCCACGCGGCATCCCCTCCGGACGGAACGCACCTCCCTCGAGCGAGGAAAACGCCATGGACAGCGGAATCCGGCAGTGGCTCCGCGATCCGGAGAAGTGGCTCCACCTGCTGACCCTGGTCGGGGGCCTGGCCGCGTTCGGCCTCGGGCTCAACGAGTACCGCGAGGAGCAGCGCTGGAAGCGGCTGGAGTACTTCACGGAGCTGCTGCAGTCGTTCGAGGCCGAGCCCGAGGTCCGCGACGCCCTGCTGATGCTGGAGTACAACCAGCCGCGGGTCTGCGCGCGCGAGGAGGCCGCGGCGGACGCGCGGGGGCGGTGCTTCGCGGTCACCGACAGCCTGATGGTGAAGGCGCTGGACGCCTCGATGCAGAACCGGGTGCTGACCGACGACGAGCGCCACGTGGTCTACGGGCTGGACCGGCTCCTCACGGCCCTGGACCGGATCGACTACCTGCAGACGCAGGGATTCGTCGCCGAAGAGGTGCGGCACCCGACGGTCGCCTACTGGATCTACCTGATCGGCGACCGCCAGGCCCCCGCGAAGCCGGCCGCCGTGCGCGCGAAGCTCTGCGAGTACATCCGGTTCTTCGAGTACGCCGGGGCGCTGAGCCTGGTGGCCCGCTACACCGCGCCGGCCCAGCGCGTCCCCGAATGCGCGGCGGCCCGGCCGGCCTCCTCCTGAAGCCGCGGGCGGAGTCATCTCCGGGTGAGCCGGCCTCGCGCGGCGCGCCCGGCCCGCGCAGATTGTCCGGCCCCGCGCAGCGCCGGCGCGGGGCCGGAGCTTTTTCGCCCACGAGAGCCGCAGGTCCCGGAGCGCCCGATGGACTTCCCCCGCCTCACCCGCTACCTGGCCGAGCTGTCGGAGAACAACCACAGGGAGTGGTTCGAGGCCCACCGCGCCGAGTACCAGGCGCTGCGCGACCAGTTCTGCGCGTTCGTGGGCGAGGTGATCGCGCGCGTGGCCGAGTGGGACGACACGGTGCGGTGGGTGGACCCGAAGGACTGCGTCTTCCGCATCTACCGCGACGTGCGCTTCAGCCGCGACAAGACGCCGTACAAGACCACCTTCAGCGCGTCGATCGGCGAGCGGGGGCGCAAGGGGCCGGACCCGGGTTATTATTTCCACGTGGACGAGAAGGGCGTGCTGATGGCGGCCGGCGGCGTCTACATGCCCGACGCGGACCGGCTGGCGCGCATCCGCGAGCACGTGGCCGAGCACCCGGAGCGGCTGGAGAAGATCCTGCGCAGGCGCGACTTCAAGCGCGCGTTCGGCGGGATCTGGGACGAGCAGCGGCTCAAGCGGCCCCCGCGCGGCTACTCGGAGGACACGCCGCTGATCGGCGTGATCAAGCTCAAGAGCTTCATCGTCATCCGCGAGCGCGACGTGCGGGACGGACCGGACGACGTGCTTCCCTGGATGCTCGACACCTTCCGCGCCATGCACCCGTTCCTCCTCTGGCTCCGCGAGACGCTGGCGGGCGCGGAGGCGGCGGAGGCGGCGGTGGGGTAGATCACGGGGGGATTCGGCACGGTTTGGGCGGCATTCGTCCGGGCGGTTGAAACCGCAGCAACAACGGCAGGAAGCCTCCTGCGGAGGCTGCAAGGCCGTCATCCGCGCGCGGGGCGGCTCTCGTGGAGACGCGGCAGTCGAGGCAGGCCCCGCCCCTGCGGGACGACGGCGCGCGCGGACACGAATCGCCGGCGCACTTCGCACTTAGTACTTCGCACTTCGCACTTGCCCATGGCCACCGCCGAGCTGGACCTGCTGATCTCCACCCGCCGCGACCTGCACCGGCACCCGGAGTTGGGGTTCCAGGAGCACCGCACCGCCGGGATCGCCGCCGGGCGGCTGCGCGCCGCCGGGTACGACGTCCAGACCGGGATCGCCGGGACGGGCGTCGTGGGCACGCTGCGCGGGGGCGCGGGGGATGGGCCCACGCTGCTGCTGCGCGCGGACATGGACGCGCTCCCGATCCGCGAGGAGACGGCGCACGGCTTCGCCTCGACGCACGACGGGCTGATGCACGCCTGCGGGCACGACGCGCACGTGGCGATCGGGCTGGCGGTGGCCGAGCGGCTGGCGGCCGGCCGCGATCGGTGGGGCGGCACCGTGAAGTACGTCTTCCAGCCGGCCGAGGAGGGCGGCGGCGGCGCGCTGCGGATGGTGCGGGAGGGCGTGCTGGAGGGGGTGGACCAGGCGCTCGGGCTGCACGTGTGGACGGGGCTGCCGAGCGGCGTCGTCGGCGTCGTGCCGGGGCCGTTCATGGCCTCGGCGGGCGAGTTCGAGATCACCGTCCGCGGCCGGGGCGGGCACGGCGCCATGCCGCAGGAGACGGTGGACGCGGTGCTGGTCGGCAGCCACGTGGTGGTGGCGCTGCAGAGCATCGTGTCGCGCAACACCTCGCCGCTGGACTCGGCGGTGGTCTCCGTGGGCGCCTTCCACGCCGGGAGCGCGTGGAACGTGATCGCCGACACGGCCACCCTGGCCGGCACCGTGCGTGCCTTCGACGTGGAGGCGTGCGAGGAGCTGCCGCGCCGCATGGAGCGGGTGACGGCGGGCGTCTGCGAGGCGCTGGGCGCCGCGTACGAGTTCCGCTACCACCTCGACACGCCGCCCACCATCAACGACGCGCGCCTGGCCGAGCTGGTGCGCCGCGCCGCCGAGGAGGTGGTGGGCCCGGAGCGCGTGCGGACGGATTCCGACGTGCGCACGATGGCGGCCGAGGACTTCGGCGAGTTCCTGCTGAGGGTGCCCGGCTGCTACTTCTTCGTCGGCGCGCGCAGCGAGGAGAAGGGCGCCGTCCACCCGCACCACTCCCCGCGCTTCGACATCTGCGAGGACTGCCTCCCCGTGTCCGTGGACGTGCTGGAGCGCGCGGCGCTCGCGGCGCTGTCCGCGCGAGGCGGCGCCTGACCCCGGAACGGCCCCGCTCCGGCCCCGAAAATGCGTTCGGGCCGTCGCAACTGGACGAAGCGCGCTCACGGTGTCGGGACGAGAGGGAGGACGGGACGAGATGGCGATCAGGCTGCTACCGAAACGGCTCGTCGGGACCACGATCCGGGGGATCCGCACCCGGCTGGGGCAGACGCAGGACGAGTTCGCGGAGTCGCTGGGGCTGGAGGACGGCTCCACCGTGTCGAAGTGGGAGAACGGCGAGGCGCAGCCCGACTACGGCACGCTGGCGAAGATCGCCACCATGGGGCTGGTGGACGTGCTGGTGTTCACCGAGGCCGGGCCCGCCGAGGATACGCCGCAGCTCACCCCCGGCGAGGCCAACGAGCTGCGCCGGCTCCTGGGCCACATGGAGACGCTGATGCGCGAGGCGCGCGAGATCGTGGAGCGCGCCGCCGACCGCACCGCCGTGGAGGTGCTGGAGGCCGCCACCGGCCGCGCCCCCGCCCGCGGCGAGTTCGAGATCGAGCCCGCGCTGGCCGTGCACGCCGAGGTCGCCGTCACCCCCCGCGCGCGCAAGTCCGCCGGCGGCGGGGCGCCGAGCCCGGGCGGCTCGCGGTCGCGGAGCGGAGGGACGCCCGGCGGAGGCGGGGGCTCCTCCTCGCGCGGGAGCGGCGGTGGCGAGGGCGGGGGCCGCGGCTCTTCCTCGGGCGGCGGCGGCAGCAAGTCCAGCGGCGGCGGCCGCACGCGCTCCTCCGGCGGCCGCTCGTCCGGCGGGACGCGCTCCTCGGCCGACCGCTCTTCCGGCGGCTCTTCCTCCGGCGCGTCGGGCTCCTCGTCGGGCGGGACGGGCTCCTCGGGCGAGGGCTCCTCGTCCGGCTCGCGTTCGTCGCGGACGGGGTCTTCGTCCGGGTCGCGCTCCGGCGGGGGCGGGGGCTCCTCGTCCGGCGGCGGTGGAGGCTCGTCGTCCGGCTCGGGCGGGGGCTCGTCGTCCGGCACGCGCGGCGGAGGGCGTTCGGGGAGCAAGTCGGGGTCGCAGCCGGCGGACTGACGCGCGTTCTTGCGCGCGCGCCGGACGCCGCCCGAAATTCGGGGCGCCCGCCTCGCACCGGGGCGGGCGCCCTTTCGCGTCCCGGACTCTTCTCCCGCCTCCCCGTCCATGACTCTCGCACTGCGACGCCTCGGCGCTCTCCCGATCTGCCTGCTGCTCGCGGGCGCGGCCGCGTGTGGCGACGGCGGCGGCCGCCCGTCGGGCCGCGCCCGCATGGACTCGCTGGACGAGTCGACGGCGCGGTGGGCGGCGCGGGCCTCGTACGCGGGCTTCGGGATCGAGCTGTTCCGGCAGATCGCCTACACGCGGCCAGGAACGAACGCCTTCGTGTCGCCCGCGTCCGCGGGGCTCGCGCTCGCGCTCCCCTACCACGGCGCGTCGGACGGCACGCGGGACCAGCTGGCGCGCGCGCTCGGCTTCGGGAGCGCGGCGCCGGACACGGTCGCCCGCGCGAACGGCGCGCTGCGCGCCGCGCTCGACCGGAGCGGCCCGGTGCGGCTGGAGGTCGCCACCTCGCTGTGGGCGGCGGCGCACGCGCGGCTCGCCCCCGCGTTCCTGGAGCGCGGGCGCGAGGACTACGGGGCGGAGGTCGACGCCGTCGACTTCGGCGACCCGTCGGGCGAGCGGCGCATCTACGAGTGGGTGGGCGAGGCCACGCACGGGCGCATCCCCGGGCTCTCCTTTCCGCCGGACCCGGAGACGCTGCTGCTGGTGCTGAACGCCGTCTGGTTCAAGGGGGCGTGGGCGGAGAAGTTCGACCCGGCGGCCACGCGGCCGCGCCCCTTCCGCCGCGAGGACGGTCGCACCGTGCGGGCGCCGATGATGTCGCGCACGGGCGAGTACGGCTACCTGGACGCGGCGGGGTTCCGCGCCGTGCGCCTGCCGTACGCGGGCGGCCGCTTCGCCCTGTACGTCTTCCTCCCCGACTCGGGCGCCACGCTGGAGTCGTTCATCGGCGCCCTCTCCGCCGCGGAGTGGGAGGTGTACCTGCGCAACTTCCCGCCCGCGCCGGTGGCGCTCACCCTCCCGCGCTTCGCATGGCGCGGCGCGCTGGACCTGGCGCCCGCGCTGCAGGCGATGGGGGTGCGCGACGCCTTCGACCACACGCGCGCCGACTTCCACGAGATGTTCGCGCCGCAGTCGCTCGCCGGGCGGCCGAACCCGTTCATCGGGCGCGTGCACCAGCAGGCGTTCGTGGAGGTGAACGAGGAGGGCACCGAGGCGGCGGCCGCCACCGGGGTCGGGGTGGACGCCGACACCGCCGGCGCCCCACCGCCGCCCGTCCCCTTCGTCGCCGACCGCCCCTTCCTCTTCGCCGTCCGCGACGACCGCACGGGGGCGCTCCTCTTCCTGGGGCAGATGCACGACCCCACCCTCACCGCCGACCCCACCGAGACGCCGGAGCCGTGAAAAACAACTGCATGTCTCACGCAGAGTCAGCAGAGTCAACGGAGAAGTTCCTCGCTGTTCTCTGCTGACTCTGCGTGAGGCTTTAGATGTTTTTCCGGATCGGTACGATCGGTCGAGGTGGACGTCTGATGCCATGGATCTGGATTTTGGCGCGGCCGGGCTTAATCTGATGTAGCCGTGCGGTTCGTCCTCCCCCCGATCCCCGACCAGCCGACCATGCCCGACCGTCCCGACACCCCCTCGCGCGCCCTCGCCGCCGAGGCGATCGGCACCTTCGCGCTCTGCTTCGCCGGCATCCTGGCCATCAACGCGGGCGAGGCCGCCAGCCTCACCACCGTCGCCTTCGCGCACGGGCTCGCCCTGGTGGTGATGATCGCCGCGCTGGCGCACCACTCGGGCGCGCACTTCAACCCGGCGGTCACCTTCGGCTTCGTGGTCACCGGGCGGATGGCGCCGCCGCGGGGCGCGCTCTACGTGGCCGCCCAGGTGGCGGGCGCCTTCCTGGCCTCGGCGCTCATCGCCGCGCTCTTCGGCAGCGAGCCGGTGGCCGGCGGCACGCCCGCGCTCGCGCCCACGGTCGATCCGCTGCGGGGCGTCGCGATCGAGGCGGTGGCGACGTTCTTCCTGGTGCTGGTGGTCTTCGGCACCGCGGTGGACGAGCGCGCGCCCAAGTCGGTGTTCCCGGTGGCCATCGGCCTCACGGTGGCGCTCGACATCATGGCCATCGGACCGCTCACCGGCGCGGCGATGAACCCGGCGCGCGCGCTGGGCCCGGCGCTGGCCTCGGGCGCCTGGACCGACCACTGGGTCTACTGGGCCGGCCCGCTCCTGGGCGGCGCCCTGGCGGCGGGGCTGCAGAGCGCCTTCTTCCTGGCCCCCGCGCCCAGCCCGGCGGTGGCGGAGCGCGGCGGTCCCGCGCCCGACGAGCAGCGCGGCCGTGTGTAAGGAAGTGCGAAGTGCGAAGTGCGAAGTGCGAAGTGCGAAGTGCGAAGTGCACGATTGATGTCCGACGACTCGGGACGACTTCCCGGGCCCGCGGGGGCCGCCCGCGGGAACCCGGTTGTCCCGGGCGCCCCGTCCCCCTAGCTTCCGGCCGGAAGCGGTCCATTCGCGCCGACCGCGCTCGGCCCCTCACCCTGTTTTTCGAAGGACCATGCGCAAGATCCTCCTCTCCCCGCTCCTCCTGGCGCTGGCGGCCTGCGCCACCTCGACGGGAGGCGTCGCCACCTCGACCACGCCGGCCGGCGTCGAGACGTCGGGCGCGCAGACGGTGGTGCGCACGCGCGGCGAGTTCGCCCCGGCCGAAGAGGTGGGGGCGCCCCTCCAGCGCGTGTGGGACGTGCTCCCGCAGGTCTACGCCGAGCTGGGGATCGCCGACGCCGGGCAGGACCCCGCCACGCGCACTGTGGGGCACGGGCGGCTGGTGGTGAGCCGGCGCTTCGCCGGGCAGCCGATGTCGTACTGGCTCTCCTGCGGCGCCACCGCCACCGGCAGCTCCGCGGCCGACGAGTTCCGGGTGCAGATGGCGGTGCGCACCACGCTGTCCCCCTCGGGCGCCGCCACCTCGGTGCGCACGGTGATCGAGGCCACCGCCCGCGGCAACCAGGGCACCAGCTCCGACGCGCGCGACTGCACCACCACCGGCCGCCTGGAGCAGCGCATCGCGGCCCTGCTGCGGCAGAAGCTGCAGACGTAAGGGCGTCCGGTGGGCGGCAGCGTCAGCGTCCCCGTCTGGCTCTTCGCCGTGATGGCCGTGCTCGCGGCCTGGGCGGCGCTCGACCGGCTGATGGTGCCCAGCGCGCGCTGGGTCGTCCGCCAGCGCACCAACCGCGTGATCGACGAGCTGAACACGCGGCTGCGCATCGAGATCCCCCAGTTCAACCTCACCAAGCGCCAGGTGCTGGTCGACCGCCTCCTGTACGACGCGCGCGTGCAGGAGGCGGCCGGCGAGTACGCCCGCGCGCACGCCATGCCGCGCGAGGTGGTGATGGCGCGCGTGGAGCGCTACGCGCGCGAGATCGTCCCCTCCTTCAACGCCTACCTGTACTTCCGCGTGGGCTACTGGCTGGCCCGCAAGGTGGCGCGCATGCTCTACCGCGTGCGCCTGGCCTCCACCGACGACGACGGGCTGGACCGCATCGAGAAGGGGTCCACGGTGGTGTTCGTGATGAACCACCGCAGCAACATGGACTACGTGCTGGTGGGCTACCTGGCCAGCGAGCGGGCCGCGCTCTCGTACGCGGTGGGCGAGTGGGCGCGCATCTGGCCGCTGCACATGCTCATCCGCTCCATGGGCGCCTACTTCGTGCGCCGCGACTCGGGCGACGAGCTGTACCGGCGCGTGCTGGAGCGCTACGTGTACATGGCCACCTCGTCGGGCGTCACCCAGGCCGTCTACCCCGAGGGCGGCCTCTCGCGCGACGGGCGGCTCCGGCGGCCCAAGCTGGGGCTGCTGGACTACATCCTGCGCGCCTTCGACCCGCAGGGCGGGCGCGACCTGGTGTTCATCCCCGTCGGCATCAACTACGACCGCGTGCTGGAGGACCGCACGCTCCTCCTCGACCTCGAGCCGGGGCGCAGGAAGCCGGGGTCCGGGCGGGCCGCCGTCAACACGCTCCGCTTCGTCGGGCACAACCTGCTGCTGGCGGCGAGGAGCCGCTGGCACCGCTTCGGCTACGCCTGCGCCAACTTCGGCACGCCGGTGTCCATGCGCGCGTACTGCGCGGAGCGCGGGATCGACTTCCGCGGGCTGCCGAAGGAGGAGCGCATGGCCGCCGTGGCGGAGCTGGGCGCCGAGCTGATGCGCGCGGTGGGCGCGGTGATCCCCGTGGTCCCCGTCCCCCTGGTGGCCGCGGTGTTCGTGCGCGAGCCCGGCGCCGCCCTGAGCGAGCTGGAGCTCAAGGCGCGCGTGCACGAGCTGATCGAGGAGCTGGAGGCGGCGGGCGCGCGCGTCTACATCCCCCGCAGGGACCTGGACTACGCCATCGTGGTGGGCCTGCGCATGCTCACGCTGCGCCACCTGGTGCTCGACGCCGACGGCCTCTTCTCCGCCGTCCCCACGCAGACGGCGGTGCTGCGCTACTACGCCAACTCCATCGCCCACCTGCTCCCCGCGCGGGCGGAGGCCGAGCTGGTGACTGCGTGAGAACGGCAGTGCGAAGTGCGAAGTGCGAGGTGCGAGGTGCGTCGGGACCAGCGCCGGCCTTTCGAGGCGAGATGGGAAGTGAAGCCTCGCCCGCGCCGACCTCGTGTCCATGCCGAGGGCCGTCGGCGAGGCTTTCCGTGGTTCCAGCCGCGGGTTCACCCGCATTCCCCACCGCTTCCGCGGACGCCCCGACAGATTCCGCGGACGCGCCCGCTACTTCGCACTTCGCACTTCGCACTTCGCACCGGGGTTTGACGCAAAGGCGGGGGCGCGGCTAACGTTCGAACGAGCTCCGCGCGACGGGACCCCGCTCCACGAGGCCGTTTGTTCCAGGCAGGACCGCCCTGGGTGATCGTGGCCAGCTACGGAGGCGTGCTCGAGGCCGAGTTCGCCGCCGCCACGCTGCAGGAGGCCGGCATCCCCGCCCGGGTGACGGGCGCGCACCTGGGGATCTTCGGGGCGGGGTACCAGGGCCCCTCCCTGCACGGCGCTCAGGTGATGGTCCCCTGGCACCGCGAAGGCGACGCCCGCCTGCTGCTGGAGACCCTCGCGCCCCACGACGACCCGGACGACGTGGAAGACCTCCCGGAGGAGACGTCATGACCCGCCCCCTCGCGCTCCTGCTCCTGGCGGCCGCCTGCTCCAACCCCTCCGGCGAGGGCCCGCCGCCCCCTCCGCCCCCACCTGTGGTCGAGGGGCTGCGCGCGGTGGTGGTGGCGGAAGGCCTCGCCTCGCCCGTCTACGTCGCCGCGCCCGCGGGCGACCCGCGGCTCTTCGTGGTCGAGCAGCCCGGGCGCATCCGCATCGTGCAGAACGGGCAGCTCCTGGCCACCCCCTTCCTCGACATCGTCGCCCAGGTGGGGAGCGGCGGCGAGCGCGGGCTCCTCTCCGTGGCCTTCCACCCGCGCTACGCCCAGAACGGCTTCTTCTACGTCGACTACACCGACCGGGCCGGCAACACCCGCATCGAGCGCTACCGGGTGAGCGCCGACCCCAACCGCGCCGACCCCGCCAGCGCGCAGCTGGTGATCGCCATCGACCAGCCGTTCGCCAACCACAACGGCGGGCTGGTGATGTTCGGCCCCGACGGCAAGCTGTACGTGGGGATGGGCGACGGGGGGAGCGGCGGCGACCCGCTGGGGCACGGCCAGAACCCCGCCACCCTGCTGGGCGACATCCTGCGCCTGGACGTCGACGCCGCCGGCCAGCCGTACGCCGTCCCCCCCGACAACCCGTTCGTGGGGCAGGCGGGCAGGCGCGGCGAGATCTGGGCGACCGGCGTGCGCAACCCCTGGCGCTTCGCCTTCGACGCGGGCCTCCTCTACCTGGCCGACGTGGGGCAGAACGCGTGGGAGGAGGTCAACGTGGTCCCCGCCGGCCAGGCCGGCCTCAACTACGGCTGGAACGTCATGGAGGGGGCGCACTGCTTCAGCCCCTCCACCGGGTGCAGCCAAGCGGGGCTGGTGATCCCCGCGCTCGAGTACCCGCACGAGGGCGGCGCCTGCTCGGTGACCGGGGGCTTCGTCTACCGCGGGAGCGACATGCCGTCGCTGCAGGGCCGCTACTTCTACGGCGACTACTGCGCGGGGTGGATCCGCAGCTTCCGCTACGCGGGCGGCCAGGCCACCGACCGCCGCGCCTGGGAGGTGGGCGACGTCGGCAACATCCTCTCCTTCGGCGAGGACGCCCGGCGCGAGCTGTACGTGGCCTCCAGCAACGGCCGCGTCTACCGCCTGGCGCCGGCGCAGTAGGCCGGCCGGCGGCTCAGGGGAGGGGAACGTCCAGGCTGCGCGCGGCCTCCACCACGGCGGGATGCGCCAGGCCCAGGGCGGTGGGGGCGGCGTACGCGAGCGCTCCCGCCCCGGCGCGCTCCCGGAAGAGCACCACCGTGTGCCACTCGCCGAAGAAGGCCGACCACCAGCGCAGCCCCACGTACCCTTCCGCGTGCAGCCCGGCGGCCACCTCCTGCGAGGTGGCGCGGCGGCGGGCGGCGGTGTCGTCCGGGCGGATGCCGTGGCGCGCCAGGAGCCCGGGGTCGCAGAGGTCCGCCACCCGCCCCGCCACGGCCGGCGCCACCGAGACCCGGACCAGCGCCAGCGTGTGCCCGGCCACCACCAGGTCGGCGGCGTCGAGCGGCGCGGGCTGGTTGCGGAAGCGCTGGATCAGCTCGCCCACGGCGTGCTCCGGCGTCTCGGCCAGGTAGAGCACCCCGGAGGACCGGCCCGGCAGGTCGAAGCGGCCGCTCCCCTGCCCGGCGGGAACGAAGGCGGCGGAGAACCGCTCGCCCTCCGCCGCCAGGGGGTCCCAGGGGAAGACGCGCCAGAGGACGCGCTCGCCCGTGCTCACGCGAACGCGCCGCTCTTCTCGGCCTCGATGGCGGCGACCACCTCCGAGAGGCTCCCCTCGCGGAGCACGGCGATCGGGCGGCGGTTCCCCAGGTGGGCGTTCACGCCGTGGAGCCACTTGGGGATGCTGGAGAGGCTCAGGTAGCCGCTCAGCAGCTCGATCACCACGTCCAGGGCCACGAGGCGCTCCCGGTTCTCGGGGTCGGGGACCTGCCCGGCGCGCCACCGGGCGGGCTGGGCGCGGTCGACGCCCAGGAAGTCGGCCAGCTCGGCGTCGGACTCGAAGGCCCTGCGCGCCGAGTGCAGCCGCACGGCTACGCGCTCCGCGTCCTCGCTGCTCCGCACGGCGCGAGGCGGCGAGGGGCGCGCCCGCCTTCCCGTGGGGTAGCTCCGCCCGGCGAAGGGGGCGCTCCCGTACAACGGGAGGGGCGGGGCGGTGGACCCGTACGGGACCTGTGGCGCGTCGCGCGCGAGCAGGCCCTTCAGCCGGTCCAGGGTGCGCTCGTACGGCGTCGAGCCTTCGATGAACTGCCGCAGCGTCTCGGGGCTGATCCCCGCCTGGCGCGCGACCTGCCGGTACGAGCTGTGCTCCACCGCCTCGCGAGCCTGATCGCGGAGCCTCTCCACGGGGGGCTCGGATCCCTGGTCTGCACTGCGTTCACTTTCCATGCAACGAATTTTGTTGCAAGCCGTCCAGCTGTCAAGGCTCTCGAAAGGGCTCCGCTCCCCCGCCAGCCGGAGGACTGCGCCCGTAGCCCGGCGACGACCTCAGCCCCGAACCAGCCATGCGACTGCGCCGCACCCCTGACGCCGCCCTCCTTCCCCTGCTCGCCCTGGCCGCGCTCGTCGCGTGCGCGCCCGGCTCGGCCGCCACCTCCGACCCCGCCGACGAGGGTCCGTCTCCCGCGCCGAGCTCCGCGGCGGCGCCCGCCGCGCAGGAGCGCTGGGGGATGGTGATCCACGGCGGCGCGGGGACCATCCGCCGCGAGGACCTGACCCCCGAGCGCGAGGCCGCCTACCGCGCGGGGCTCACCCGCGCGCTCATGGCGGGCTACGCGGTGCTGCAGCGCGGCGGGCCCAGCCTGGACGCCGTGGAAGCCGCCATCAACGTGCTGGAGGACGACTCGCTCTTCAACGCCGGCAAGGGCGCCGTCCTCACCGCCGACGGGCGCGCCGAGCTTGATGCCGCCATGATGGACGGCGCCACGCTGCGGGCCGGCTCGGTGGCCGGGCTGCACCGGGTGAAGAACCCGATCGACCTGGCGCGCGCGGTGATGGAGCGCTCCCCGCACGTGATGATGATCGGCGACGGGGCCGAGTCGTTCGCCCGGGAGCAGGGGATCGAGCTGGTCTCGCCCGACTACTTCATCACCGCCTCGCGCCGCCGCTCGTGGGAGCGGATGCGGATGCAGGACAGCCTGCGCGCCGACAGCGCCCGGCGCGCCCGCGGCGCGTACGCGGTCCCCGACGAGCGCAAGTTCGGCACGGTGGGGGCGGTGGCTCTCGACCGGAGCGGCAACCTGGCGGCCGGCACCTCCACCGGCGGGATGATGATGAAGCGCTGGGGCCGCGTGGGCGACGTGCCGATCATCGGCGCCGGCACCTACGCCAACAACCGCTCGTGCGCCGTCTCGGCCACCGGCCACGGCGAGTTCTTCATCCGCAACACCGTGGCGCACTCCATCTGCGCGCTGGTGGAGTACGGGGGGCTCTCGCTCCAGGCCGCGGCCGACTCCATCGTCATGCGCCAGCTGGTGGCGCAGGGCGGCGACGGCGGGATCATCGCCATGGACCGGCAGGGGAACTGGACGCTCACCTTCAACTCCGCCGGCATGTACCGCGGCCGCATCGGCGCCGACGGCAAGCCGATGACGGCCATCTTCCGCGAGCCCTGAGCCTGCGGCGGCGGGCGCCCGCGCGAGCGAGCGCCGGCGTGCGAGCGCCTGAAGACGCCCGCTGGAACGACGGGAAGCCTTTCGGGCTGGGTCCGGCGTGGGGAAATTCCCCGGTGCTCCGGGCCCCCCGGAATGACCCGCATCGAGGGTTACCGTAAGCACCGCAGCCGCGTCCAGACGGATGGAGCCTGCGCAGGCAGGCTTTTCGCCGTTGTTGCCGCGGGTTCACCCGCCCGGCGCGGGGGAGCCGAATCGACCGGAGGTGCCGATGCGCGTCGGCGAGGTGCTGGAGACCTGCCTGTACGCGGGCGACCTGGAGGCGGCGGAGCGCTTCTACACGACCGTCCTCGGGCTGGAGCGGATCGCGGGGGTGGAGGGGCGGCACGTCTTCTTCCGCTGCGGCGGCCGCGTCTTCCTGGTCTTCAACCCGGAGAAGACGCGCGAGGCGGACGCCGGCGTCCCCACGCACGGGGCCGCGGGGCCGGGCCACGTCTGCTTCGCCGTGCCCGAGGCCGAGATCGACGCCTGGCGCGGCCACCTGCGCGCGCACGGCGTGGAGATCGAGACGGAGCTCACCTGGCCGAAGGGCGGCCGCTCGCTCTACTTCCGCGACCCCGCCGGCAACTGCCTGGAGATCGGCACCGCGCGGATCTGGGGGATCGAGGAGGCGGAGGCGCTGGGACGGCGAGTGCCCAGTCCCTAGTGCCCGGTGCCAGGAACTGCAGCGTCGTTCCTGGGCACTGGGGACTGGGCCCTGGGCACTCGCAATCTAGAACGCCCCCTCCCGCAGGATCGCGCGCAGGGCGAAGAACGCGAGAACGCCGACCCCGCCCAGCACCAGCACGAGCAGGAGCACGACCACCAGCAGCACCGCGGCGCTGGAGCGGCGGGCCGAGTCGGGCGCCACGACGCTCTGGCGCAGCAGGCGCACGTTGCGGTCGTTCGCCTTCCACCAGGCGTCGAACAGGTCGCCCGCGAAGGGAACGGCGCCCACCAGCGCCTCGATCCCCACGTTCAGCACCATCCGCAGCAGCACGGGGAAGGGCGCCCCCAGCCGCGCCGCCTCCACCACGATGTACGCCGACAGCAGCGACCCCGCCGCGTCGCCCAGGCCGGGGATCAGCCCGATCACCGCGTCCAGCCCGAAGCGCCGCCCCGTCCCCGGGATCGGGATCGAGTCGTCCAGCAGGTACGCCAGCGAGTCCAGCCGCCGCACCGCGCCGGACTCCGGCCCCGCCCCGCCTCTCGTCCGCGCCACTCCTTCCCCTCCGCTCGGTCTCGTCCCCGCGCACCCGGAGCGCCGGGCGTGCACGCTCCGCGCCGTGCGACGAGCCAAAAAGAAAACGATAGTTTTGTAAATAGTTGACTGGCACCGCACCGGACGTTACTGTCCCTCCAGGGCCGCAACCGTCCAGTTTTCTCCAGCCCTCGCTGTGACGGCCGAACATTTTGCAGCGTCTCTGCTTGCATCCTTCGCCGTACCCCGCAGGAGCCTGAGAGTTGAGCAAGGTACCGCAGGTACCGCCCTACATGGGCGACTTTTCGGACGAGGACATGGCCTGGGCCTACGCCGTGGGCGAAAAGCGCCAGGTGCGGCCGGGCGAGGCGATCATCCACGAGGGCCAGCCCGTGCGCGACCTGTACATCGTGCTGAAAGGGGCTTTCGTGGTGACCTCGCGGAAGCGCGACATGTCGGAGGTGCACCAGCTGGGGCCGGGCGAGATCGTGGGGGAGATGTCGTACGTCTCCAAGCAGCTCCCGTACTCCAGCGTGCGAGCCGCGACCGAGTCGGTGGTGTTCCGCATCCCGCTCACCGCCCTCGACCAGAAGATCGCGGCCGACCCGGGCTTCGCCGCGCGCTTCCACAAGGTGGTCTCGCAGTTCACCGTCGCCCGCCTGCTGGAGTGGGGTCCCCCGCGCCCGGAGCCTCAGCCCTCCGAGGCATCCGGCGACGCGAGCCTGCGCGTGCACGAGCTGATCGAGAGGATGCTGCGCGGCGAGTTCCCCTGAGGCGGGGCTCGCCGCGCGGACCAGGAAGCGCCGGGCGGGGGCGAGGCCCCGGCCCGGATGCCGTCTACGCCGGATCGATCTCCACCCGGAGCCGCGTCCCCGCGCGCCCCACGGCGTAGTTGGAGAGGTACTCGGGGAAGCGCGGCTCCAGCGCCTCGCGCACCCGGTGCGCGGCCGCCTCGCTGTCGCACACGGCGAACACCGACGGCCCCGACGAGCTCATGGTGGAATAGATCCCGCCCGCCTCGCGCACCGTGCGCAGGATGGCATCGAGCACGTCCGCCTTCCAGATGGTCCCCAGCACCACCACGCTGCCCACCTCATTCAGCTCCCACCCCTGCTCCAGCATTCCGCGCGCGTCGTTGCGCAGCAGGTACGGCTTCATCCGCCGCTCCAGGAAGTCCAGCAGGCGCTCGCCGTATTCGGCCTGGTAGTCGAAGGTGACCCCCTGCGTGACGTCGAACTCGTCCAGGTCGCCCACGCCGCGCTCGATGGACTTGCCGAACTCGCGCAGCTTCTCGTTCCCGAAGGTGCGGGTGTCGCCCTTCGCCGTCAGCAGCCACAGCCCGTCGGCGTCGGCGCTGCCGATGTAGCGCGCGTGCTCGTCGACCCAGACGATGCCGCCGTAGAGGACCGCCGCCTCGCCCACGCCGGTGTCGACGCCCCAGAAGAGCTTCCCGGCCTCGTCGTCGGAGTTCTCCACGAAGTTCTGGGTGAGGATGTCCCACATCTCGGGAACGGAGAACGGAGTGCCGAAGACGGCGTTGAGCCCGGCCAGCACCCCCGTGTTGAAGGTGACGTTCGAGCCGTAGCCCGAGTGCACGTGCTCGATCCGCGCCGGCACCGACACGTGCAGGTCGCCGCCCTCATAGCCGACCAGGCGGGTGAAGAGCCGAATCAGGTGCTCGGCCGTGGGCACGCTCGCCGGGCCGCCGCCCCCCTCGCCCACCGTGATCTCCACCTCGCTGCAGGCGGTGGTGGTGGAGGTGCCGATGCCGCCGGCGCCGGGGGTCACCGGCCGCATCTTGTTGAAGTCGATCACCTGGAAGTGCAACCGCCCGGGCGTGACCACGCGTGCCCGGCGGTGCACGGGCCGCGCCCGGCGGTACCACTCCGGTCGGATGCGGAGCTGCTGGCCCGGGTCGAAGCGCGCCCCCGGGTCGATGTCGGGGCCGATGTCGATCTCGCTCATCCTCCTCTCTCCTCGCCGGACGCGGGCGGAGAGGCTCCGCCGCAGATAGGCGATCTTGTTGAGTTCCTTGGGGCGCAGGCAGTCGGGCCCGAGCGCGCTCCGCAGCTGCTCTACCAGCCGGGCGGCCGCGCCGGCGTGCGCCTGGTCGTACTCCACCTCGACGATCGTGGGCTCGGGGAAGGGGACGCCGTGCAGCTCGTCCACCAGCACTCGCAAGCCCTGGTCGGTGACCCGAAGCGCGTCGAGCCGCTCGATTGGCCGGGCGTCGACCCCGGCCAGGCTCCCGCGCTCCTCGCACTCGGCGAGCACCGGGAGCAGCTCGAACCCGGTGCGCCTCTTCTTGATCCTCATCACCTCCACCAGCCCCGCGCGCCGGTACTGGGCCAGCAGAGCCGCCATCGCCGGGGCGTCGCTGCGCTCGAAGGTCTGCACCAGAACGCGGTTGGTGCGCGCGTACAGGGGCCCTTCGCCGCGCGCGCCGCGCCACGAGACGGCAATGACCTCGAAGGTCAGCGGCCGGGTGTGCCGGGTGTAATGGCGCAGCCGGACCGAAACGCCGCGCGCGAACAGGCGGCGGTCCGCCGTGTCGAAGTAGCGGTCCCGCATCGCCCGCACCTGCGGAGCCACGCCGGTGAGCGCGGCGCAGATGCGGACCACCTCGGCGGCGGGGCGGGCGACGAAGAACGCCACCTCGCTCGGCGCCAGGCGCATGAACGCCGCCTTGAGCCGCGGGTCGCTGGTGAAGACCGCGGCGGGCAGCTCCACCCCGTCCAGCGTCTGGACGGACGAGGACGGAGAGACCGGCGCGCGGACGCTCCCGCCGGCGGAGCCGGAGGAGACGGGGACCATGGGGGCGCGGCGGTCGTCGTATGCGCTGCTCATTTTTGTCGGATAAAGCATGCAAACCCCGTTCCGCGCGCCGGGCGCCGTTCTCAGCAGAAGAGCGGGAGCGCGTTCTCGGGCGGGAGCCCGCCGGGGGCCCACACCTCCTTGAGGAGAGGCTCGCCCGCGCGGAGCCAGTGCTGCACGTAGCGCACGCCGTCGATCACCCGGTCCCCGGCGATGTGGGTGTGCCCGTAGACGTGCACCGCCGCACCCAGGCGCCGCACCTGCGCCTCGATCCCCTCGGAGCCGGCCACGCGCGGCAGCCCCTTGAAGCGCAGCCAGCGCACCGGGGGCACCAGGTCTGGGCGGGGGACGAAGTGCGAGAAGGAGACCACGGGCCCGTCGTAGCGCACCAGGTGCGGCTCGTTCATGGCCAGGAAGTGGCGGTCCAGGCGCCCCAGCCCCGCCGGCCAGCGGCAGAGGTAGGTGTCGGCCCACCCCTCCAGCTCGGCCTCCACCGCCTCGCCGCGCACGTCGAAGTCCGCATGGTACCAGGCGAAAAGCGGCACCACCCACGCGCCGCCGGCCCGCGCCGGCCGGGTGCGCACGCCCGCCGCCTCGCAAGTCGCGAGGACGGCGCGGAGCTTCTCCAGCGAGTCGCCCTCGCGGCCGCGCACCCACAGCTCGTGGTTGCCGGGGACGAAGAACACCTCGCCGAAGCGGCCGCGCAGGAAACCGAGCGTCTCGGCCAGCACCTCCAGCGAGTCGGCCACGTCGCCGGCCACGATCAGCGCGTCGCCCCGGTGCTCCGCGGCGGGGATCCGCTCCAGCAGCCGCCGGTTCTCGCGGAAGTCGGTGTGCAGGTCCGAGACGGCGAAGATGCGCACGCCGCTCACCCCGCGGGGGCCAGGAGCCACGCGGCGGCCTCGCCCCCGGAGAGGGCCACGCGGCACGCCGGCCGCCGGAGCGCCTCCAGCGTGCCGTCGGGGTGCACGGCCACGCCCCCGCCGGCGGGGACCCCCAGGCCCTCCACGCCGCCGCCGCGGGCGCGGACGATCCGCCGGAGCGCGCTCCAGTCCGACGCCTCGTCGTGCGCGGAGACCACAAAGGGGACCAGGCCGAAGGTGGGGAAGGCCGCCTCGGGGCCCGCGCCGCCCTCCGGCCAGCCCAGCAGGCCGAGCTGCACCGCGCCGGCGGAGACGCCCACGAGCACCGCGCCCGCCCGGAAGCGCCGCACGGCCGCCTCGCCCACCCCGTTGACGGACAGCGTCCGCCAGCCGCGCTCCACGTCGCCGCCGGCCAGGAGCACCAGGTCGGCCGCCTCCAGGAACGCCCGGTCCTCGCAAGAAGGCGCGGAGGGGATCATCCGGCACGCGGCGATCCCGGCCGTCTCCGCCGCGGCGGCGAAGATCCCGTAGAAGGCCGGATCGTCGCCGTTGGAGGCGCCCACGTATGCGGCGCGCGGCGAAGGCGGGAGGTGGCGGCGGACGCGCGCGAGGAGCGGCTCCCCGTCCCCGTGCGGGAAGAGGAGCCGGCTGTCGGCCAGGAGGTAGACGGGACGGAGCGGGCGCGCGCCCGGCGCCGGGTCACGCCCCGGCGCGGCCGCCGCGCCCGTCTCCAGGAAATGCGGGGCACCGCCCGCGAGGACCTCCGCCATCTCCGCCCGGGGCGATCCGGTCCCGCGTCAGCGGACGGTGGCCGGGATGGTGAGGCGCACGTTGTCGCCCGGGTGCACGAAGATCTCGAAGCTCTGCGCGGTGTTGCTGCTGCCCACGGGGTCGGCCATGAAGCGCAGCGCGCGCCCGAGCCCCACCATGTTCTCGGGGATGCGGAAGGTGCCCGTGCTGTTGCCGCTCACCGAGCCCAGCCGCTGGCGGGCCGAGCTGTACAGCACGTACACGGTCATGTCGAGCCAGGACTGGTTCTGCACGGTGACCGTGGTCCTCTCGACCGGGCGGGGCGCGTTGCGGCCGCGCCCGGTGCACGCGGCGACGGCCAGCACGGCGAAGAGCGCGATCAGCGGGATGCGAAGTCTGCGGGCCATACGACTGCTCCTGCGTAAGGGATCAGGACCTCTCGGATCGAAGCGAAAACCGGGCCCCGCGGACGTCACGGCACCACGGGACGCGGCCAGGGGCGCAGGAGCGCGATCAGCACCAGCGCGAGCAGGAGGAGCGCGAAGAGCACCACCACCCCGTACAGGCAGCCCCGCAGCCCGCATCCGCCGGGCGGCCGCCCCTCCTCGCGCGGGAGCGGGACCACCCCGTCCGGAAGATCGTCGTCTGGAAGCCGCCGCGCCATGCGTCCCCTCTCGCCTGGTACCCCGCAGCCGCCCGGGGGTCACGCCCCGAGCGCCGCCAGCTCGTCGGACTCCACCACCCGCACTCCCGCCACGCCCTCCCGCGCCAGCCGCACCAGCGCTCCGGCCACCGCCGCCGCCGGGAGCGCGCGGTAGCGGCGCAGCGGGCCGACCAGGAGCGGGTTCAGCACGGGTGCCGCCTTCTGCGCGAGCGCCTCGGCGGGGCGGCGGCCGGAGTGCTCGCCCAGCAGCAGCGAGGGGCGCGCCAGCAGGACGCCCGCGAACGGCAGCGCCGCCACCGCGCGCTCCACCTCGCCCTTCACCCGGTTGTAGAAGACACGCGAGCCGGGGTCCGCCCCCAGTGCGGTGACCAGGAGGAAGTGCCGCGCCCCCCGCGCGCTCGCCAGCCGGGCGGCGGCCAGCGGGTAGTCGTGGTCCACGCGGCGGAACGCCTCGCGCGAGCCCGCGGCCCGGATGGTGGTCCCCAGGCAGCAGAACACGTCGTCCACGGCGAAGGCGTCCGCGTGCTCGTCCAGGCGGTCGAAGTCGGCGGTGCGCTGCTCCAGCTTCGGGTGCTCGCGCGCCGCGGGGCGCCGGCCGAGGGTGGCGACCCTCGTCCAGGCGCCGTCGGCCAGGAGCAGGTCCAGGCAGTGCCCGCCCACCAGCCCGGTGGCGCCGAGCACGAGGGCCGAGCGGGAGGATGCCGGCATGCGGTGGCGGTCTTCGGGGAAGGAAGGCGGGCTACGGCGTGGCGTCGAGCACCGCCAGCAGCCCCTTGCGCCCGTAATCTACGATCCTGCGGTCGCGGGTGACGAGGGTGGCCCCCGTGCGCCGCGCCGTGGCGATCAGGATGCGGTCGGCGGGGTCGCCGCGGATCGGCTCGGGGAGGCGCGAGCTGTCCACCGCCACGTCGGGGGTGAGGCCGGTGAAGTGCACGCCGGGGGCGTTGAGCGCCCGGCGCACCCACTCCGACACGTCCATCGAGAAGCGGATGCGCCCCTTCGCCTCCAGCATGGCCACCTCCCACACCGAGATGGCGGAGACCAGCACGCGCCCGTCGGCCCCCGCCTCCTCGACGGCGGCGTGGGCCGCGGGGCCGATCTCGCGCTCGGCGCCCTCCATCACCCAGATCCAGACGTGCGTGTCGAGGAGGAGCGGGGGCGTGGGGAGGCTACGCATCCGCCTCCCACTCCTCGTCCAGGGGAGCGACCAGGTCGCCGTGGGAGACCACGGAGCCGGAGAGGTGGCCGAAGAGCGAAACGGGGTTGCGGTCGTAGGGGACCAGCCGGGCGACGGGCCGGCCGTAGCGCGTGACCACCACCTCGCCGCGCCCCTGCCGCACCTGCTCGATCAGGCGCAGGCAGTGCGTCTTGAACTCGGCGGCGGTGATCCACTCCTCGTCGGAGCCGCCGGGCGCGTACTTCGCGGCGGCCTCGCGCACCACCCGCCTGTCGTTCTTCGGCTTCTCGTACATGGAAACCTCACGGAAAGATGGACCAACAAATTACAACCAACACGTCCAGCGCGCAAGATTCTCGTGGGCCGGCGCAGTCTCCCCCGACCTACGGTCCAACCGGGGCCCGACGGGAGCGGCCGGGCCCCGGGATTGTCCGGTTATGGGACGCCGAATCCCACGCGCGAACAAGCCGGCCACGGCCAGCGATTCTCCAAATGGTTGAAATACATCCGCTTGCGAGCCGCCCAACCTCCGGCACGGGGCTCGCCATCCTCCGCCTCCGGGAACCGCGCACGCCTCCCGTGCCGCCCTCACCCGAACCCGCCGCCCGCCAATGATCCGCCTGCGCAACCTCGAGAAGTTCTTCGGCACCGGGACCCAGCGCACCTGGGTGCTGCGCAACATCAACCTCGACATCGCCCCCGGCGAGTTCGTCTCCGTGATGGGCCCGAGCGGCGCGGGGAAGAGCACCCTGCTCTCCATCATGGGGATGTTCGACAGCGCCTGGAGCGGCGAGTACTGGTTCGCCGACCGCCCGGTGCACAAGCTCGGCGGCAAGGACCGCAACACGCTGCGCAACCAGAACATCGGCTTCGTTTTCCAGCAGTACCACCTGCTCGACAACCTGACGGTGGCCGAGAACCTCGACATCCCCCTCTCGTACCGTGACATCAAGAAGCGCGAGCGCGAGGCGATGGTGGCCGACGCGCTCGACCGCTTCGGGATCGTGGCCAAGAAGGACCTCTACCCCACCCAGCTCTCCGGCGGGCAGCAGCAGCTGGTGGCCGTGGCGCGCGCCATCATCCACAGCCCCAGGGTGATCCTGGCCGACGAGCCCACGGGGAACCTGCACTCCACGCAGGGGCGCGAGATCATGGAGCTGTTCCGGCGCCTGAACGCGGACGGCACCACCATCGTGCAGGTGACCCACTCCGAGGCGAACGCCGCCTACGGCCACCGCATCATCGAGCTCGCCGACGGCTGGATGGTGGGCGAGACGGCAGCCGCATGAGAGTGCCCAGGTTCTAGTGCCCAGTGCCCAGGAACGGCGCTACGCCCCCTGGGCACTGGGCACTGGGCACTTTCGCACTTTCGCACTTTCGCACTTTCGCACTCGCCGAATGGACACCTTCCTCCACGACCTCCGCTACGCCCTGCGCCAGCTGGCGCGCTCGCCCGGCTTCACCCTGCTGGCGGTGGTGACGCTGGCGCTCGGGATCGGCGCGAACACGGCGCTGTTCACGCTGGTGGACGCCCTGCTCTTCCGGCCGCGCCCGGGCGTGGCCGACCCCGACCGGCTGGTGTGGGTGACCCCGGTGGACGAGCGAGGGGGACACCCGCTCTCGCTGTCGTACCCCGACTTCCGCGACTACCAGGGCGGCGCGCGCGACGTGCTGTCGGACGTCGCGGCGTTCCACGACGTGGAGGTGTCGCTCTCGGGCGGCGGCGAGCCCGAGACGGTGCGGGGGCAGCTGGTGAGCGGCGGCTACTTCGCCGTGCTGGGGACGCCGATGGCGCTGGGGCGCGGCTTCGCGGCGGGCGAGGACGCCCCCGGCTCCGAGCCGGTGGCCGTGCTCTCCCACGCGCTCTGGCGGCGCCGCTTCGGGGCCGACCCGCGCATCGTCGGCCGCCGGGTGGTGATGAACGGCCTGGCCGCCACGGTGGTGGGGGTGACGGCGCCGGGGTTCAACGGGGCCGACCACGACCTGCCGCGCGAGGTGTGGCTGCCGATGTCGCTGGCCGAGCGGGCGCTCCCCGGGCTGCCCGGCACCTCGGGCTTCCGGGAGGCGCGGACCACCTGGTGGCTGAACGCCATCGGCCGCCTGAAGCCCGGGGTGACGCCGGAGCGGGCCGACGCGGCGCTGGCCGTGGTGGCGGCGCAGATCGAGGCGGCGGACCCGGAGGGGCACAAGGGGGTGACCGCGCGCACCTTCCCGGCGGGCTCGGGGCTCACGCCGGGGGCGCTCGGCAGCGTGGTCCCCGTGACGGCCGTCGCCTTCGCGGTCACCGGGCTGGTGCTGCTGATCGCCTGCGCCAACGTGAGCAACCTGCTCCTGGCGCGCGCGGCGGCCCGGCGGCGGGAGATCGGCGTGCGGCTGTCGCTGGGCGCGGGGCGGGGGCGCATCGTCCGCCAGCTCCTCACCGAGAGCGTGCTGCTGGCCGCGCTGGCGTGCGCCGCCGGGCTGGTGGCCGCCGCCTGGGGGCTGGACGCGCTCGCCGCGTCGGTCACCCTGCCGCCGCTGGACCTCTCCCCCGACCTCAGGGTGCTGGCCTTCTGCGCGGCCGCGGCGGGGGCCACGGGGGTGCTCTTCGGGCTGGTGCCGGCGCTCGACGCCACGCGCGCCGACGTGGTGGAGGCGCTCAAGGACGGCGCCGCCGGGCCGGACCCGCGCCGCGCCCGGCTGCAGGGGCGCTTCGTGGCGGCGCAGGTGGCGCTCTCGCTGGTGCTGCTGGCGGCCTCGGGGCTCTTCCTGCGCAGCCTGGCCGCCGAGGCGCGGGTGGACGTGGGCTACGACGCCTCGGACCGCGTGCTGGCCGTCTCCTTCGACCTGGGGCGGCAGGGGTACTCCGACGCCCGCGCCCGCGCGTTCACCGACGCGCTGGCGGCGCGCGCCGAGGGGCTCCCCGGGGTGCGCGGCGTCGCCTTCGCCACCTCGGTGCCGATGGGCGGGCGCCGCGAGGGGGCGGAGGTGTTCCCGGGCGCCCGGCCGGCGCGCGAGGGCGAGGAGCACGGGCTGGAGGCGCTGCTCTACACGGTGGGTCCCGACTACCTCCGCACGGTGGGGATCCCGCTTGCCCGGGGGCGCGGCTTCGCGCCGCAGGACGCGCCCGGCGCGCCGCCGGTGGCGGTCGTGAGCGAGGCGCTCGCCCGGCAGGCGTGGCCGGGGGCGGACCCGCTCGGGCGGGAGCTGCGCGTGAACGACGGCGTGGTCACCGTGGTCGGCGTGGCGCGCGAGGCGGTGCTCTCGGCGGTCTACGAGAGCGCCAAGCCGGCGGTGTACCTCCCGCTCGCGCAGCGGCCCGGCCAGAAGCACCTGGCGCTGCTGGTGGGCACGGCGGGCGACGCGCGCCCGCTGGCGGCGGCGCTCCGGCGCGAGGTGCGCGCCCTCGACCCCGACCTGCCGGTGGAGGAGGTGCGCACGCTGGCCGGCTACCGGCGCCAGAGCATGTCCGACATCCGCGCCACCTCGCGGATGATCGGGCTCTTCGGCGCGCTGGCGCTCCTGCTGGCGGCGGCGGGGATCTACGGGGTGATGGCGTTCGCGGTCACGCAGCGCACGCGCGAGATCGGGGTGCGCATCGCGCTGGGCGCGCGGCGGGGCGACGTGGTCTCGCTCTTCGTCCGGCGCGGGGTGCGGCTGGCGCTCATGGGGATTGCCGTGGGGCTGGTGCTGGCGGCGGGGGTGGGGCGCCTCATGGCCGGGGTGCTCTACGGCCTGAGCCCGGTGGAGGCGCCCGCCCTGGCCGCGGTGGCGGCGCTCCTGGCGGGGGTGGCCGCGCTGGCCGCGTACTTCCCCGCCCGCCGCGCCGCGCGCGTGGACCCGGTGGTGGCGCTCAAGGCGGAGTAGGGAGCAGCAGGGGACAGCCGGCGGGCTGGCGACTGATCCGCCTCCCGCGCGGAAAGCCTGCCCCCGCGGTATGTGCACCCTTTCTCCCGCGCAGCGGGGGAGAGGGCCGGGGAGAGGGGGCGCCCGCCCGCCGCCGCGCCGGCGCCCGTCGCAGCGGATCGACATCGACCGAAGCCACCGTTCGTCCTCGCCCACGAGGCATCCTATGGACACGCTGCTGCAGGACCTCCGCTACGCGCTGCGCACGCTGCGCAAGAGCCCCGGCTTCACGGCCGTGGCGGTGCTCACGCTGGCGCTGGGGATCGGCGCCAACACCGCCGTCTTCAGCGTGGTCGAGGCGGTGCTGCTGCGCTCGCTGCCGTTCCGCGACCCCGACCGGCTGGTGGTCTTCTGGAACCGCTACGCCGAGGGGCTCTCGAAGGGCGCGATCTCGCCTCCCGAGTTCGCCGACCAGCGCCGGATGCTGCGCGAGTTCGAGGGGGTGGCCGCCGTCACCGACTGGGGGGTGAACCTCACCGGGCGCGGCGAGCCGGAGCGCGTCCGCGGCTACCGGGTCTCTCCCAACCTCTTCTCCGTGCTGGGCGTGGCCCCCGCGCGCGGGCGCGCCTTCGCCCCGGGCGAGGGGGTGGAGGGCAACCGCGAGGTGGTGGTGCTCTCCGACGAGCTCTGGCGCCGCAGCTTCGGCGCCGACCCGGCGGTGCTGGGGAGCGCCGTGCGGCTCAACGACCAGACCTACACGGTGATCGGGATCATGCCGCGGGGCGTGCGCTTCCCCGACGCGCCCGGGCTCCTCTTCCCCGAGCGCGCCGACCTGTGGGTGCCGCGCGCCTGGGAGCAGGAGGCGGACGACCGCGGCAACCAGTACCTGCGCGTGGTCGGCCGCCTCCGCCAGGGGACGACGCCCGAGCGGCTGCGGGCCGACCTGCGCGGCCTGGCGGCGGGCTTCAAGACCGCCGACCCCGACCGCTACTCCGAGGCGAAGGGGTGGGCGCCCGTGGCCGTGCCGCTCGGCGAGGAGTACGTGGGCGAGGTGCGCCCCGCGCTCCTGGTGCTGGCGGGCGCGGTGGGGCTGGTGCTGCTGATCGCCTGCGCCAACGTGGCCAACCTCCTCCTGGCCCGCTCGGCCGCGCGCCGCCGCGAGGTGGCCGTGCGCGCCGCGCTGGGCGCCGGGCGCGGCCGCCTGGTGCGCCAGCTCTTCACCGAGAGCCTGGTGCTGGCGCTCGCCGGCGGCTCGCTGGGGGTGCTGCTGGCCGCCTGGGGCGTGGCCACGCTGGCGCGCACCGGCCCGCAGAGCATCCCGCGGCTGGAGGCGGCCACGGTGGACCCGCGCGTGGGCGCCTTCGCGCTGGGGGTGTCGCTGCTCACGGCCGTCCTCTTCGGGCTGGCCCCCGCGCTGGCCCTGGCCCGCGGCGGCGCCCCGGCCGCGCTCGCGGCGGGCGCGCGCGGCACGGCCGACCCGTCGCGGCGGCGCGCGCGCTCCCTGATCGTGGCGGCCGAGGTGGCGCTTGCGGTGGTCGTCCTGGTGGGCGCGGGGCTCCTGCTGCGCAGCTTCGCGGCGCTGCTGGGCACCGACCCCGGCTTCCGGACGCAGGGCGTGCTCACCTTCCAGGTGGGTCTCCCCTTCGCCAAGTACGACGAGCCGGCCAAGCAGACGGCGTTCTACGAGGAGATGCTGGCCCGCGTCTCCACGCTCCCCGGGGTGCGCACCGCCGCGGTGGTGCGCCCGCTCCCGCTCTCGGGCGACGGGTGGGGCGGCTCGTTCATGGTGAAGGAGCAGCCGGTGCCCCCGGGCGGCAACTACCCGCACGCCGAGTACGCCGCGGTCACCCCCGGCTACTTCCGGGCGATGGGGATCCCGCTGGGCGCCGGGAGAGACTTCACCATGGCCGACCGCGCGGGGGCGCCCGAGGTGGTGGTGGTCGACCGCTGGCTGGCGGAGAAGTACTGGCCGGGGCAGGACCCAATCGGAAAGCAGATCAGCGTCGCGGGGCGGCCCGACTCGGTGTTCGCGACGGTCGTCGGGGTGGTGGGGCACGTGCGCTCCGGGGGGCTGCACCTGGAGGGCGAGCCGCAGATCTACCTCCCCTTCCTGCAGCGGCCCTTCACCGCCAACTACGCGGTGGTGCGCGCCGACGGCGACCCGCTGCGCCTGGCCGGCGCCGTCCGCGCCGAGGTGCGCGCCATCGACCGCGACATCCCGCTGGCCAAGGTGCGCACCATGGAGCAGGTGGTCTCCTCCGCCATGGCCCAGCGGCAGTTCAGCCTGCTGCTGATCTCCGTCTTCGCGCTCTCGGCGCTGGTGCTGGCGGCGGTGGGGATCTACGGCGTGGCCTCGTACACGGTGGCGCAGCGCACCCGCGAGATCGGCATCCGCATGGCGCTGGGCGCGCGCGCGGCCGACGTGCTGCGCATGGTGGTGCGTGAGGGGCTGGTGCTGGTGGGCGCGGGCGTGGCGCTGGGGACCCTGGGCGCGCTGGCGCTCTCCCGCCTGCTGACGGGCCTGCTCTACGGCCTGGGCGCCGCCGACCCGCCCACCTACGTGGGCGTGGCGCTCCTGATCGCCGCCGTCGCCGTGGCCGCCAGCGTCCTCCCCGCGCGCCGCGCCGCCCGCGTGGACCCGGCCGTGGCGCTCCGGACGGAGTAGGGAAACGGCAGGGGACAGGGGACAGGGGACAGGGGACAGCCAGCGGGGACGTCGCGGATCCGGATTTTCCGCTCGATGCGCCGGCTCCGCTGCCCCCTCCGGCGCCACTACCGCGTCGCCACCTCCCCCGTGCCAGGGGAGGTGGCAGGGTGAGATCCGCGCTTCAGGCGAGACCGTCTCCAGGGCGGAGTATTCTCGCGAGCGCGCGGAAAGCCTGCCTCGCGGTAAGTGCACCCTTTCTCCCGCGCAGCGGGGGAGAGGGCCGGGGAGAGGGGGCGCCCCGCCCGCCGCCGCGCCGAAGCCGGTCGCAGCAAATCGACATCGTTGATAAACACCCGTCCTCGCGACGAATCGACCCATGGACACGCTCCTCCAGGACCTCCGCTACACCTTCCGCACGCTGCGGCAGTCGCCCGGCTTCACGGCCGTGGCGGTGCTCACGCTGGCGCTGGGGATCGGCGCCAACGCGGCCATCTTCAGCGCGGTCAACGGCGTGCTGCTGCGCCCCCTCCCGTACGACGAGCCGGGGCGCGTGGTGCGCCTGCTGGGGACCACGGACGGCGAGACGGCGTTCGGCACGGTCTCGTACCCGGACGTGATGGACATCCGCGCCCAGGCCACCGTGTTCGAGGAGGTCGCCGCGTACGACGAGTGGTCGCCCACGCTCACCGGCCCCGGCGAGCCGGAGCGGCTGGCCGGGGCGTCGGTCACCAGCCCCTTCTTCCGCGTGCTGGGGGTGCGGCCCGCGGCGGGGCGCTTCTTCCGGCCCGACGAGGACCGGCCCGGCCACGACCCGGCCGTCGTCCTCAGCCACGCGCTCTGGATGCAGCGCTTCGGCGGCGACCGCGGGCTCGTCAGCCGGCCGATCCTCCTCAACGGCACCTCGTACACGGTGGTGGGCGTCGCCCCGCCCGACTTCGAGGACCCGGACCTCTCCGACGACGCCGAGCGGCAGCCGGCGCTCTGGCGCGTCACCCCCGCCTACTTCAACCCCGAGCAGTCGTCCCGCAGCGGGCACGCGTTCACGGCGGTGGCGCGGCTCAGGCCCGGCGTGACGCTGGAGCGCGCCGCGGCCGAGGTCCAGGCGCTGGCCCGACGGCTGGAGGCGCAGTACCCCGAAGACAACCGGGGGCGGAGCGTGCGGCTGGTGACGCTCCAGGACGAGATCGTGGCCCCGGTGCGCCCCGCGCTCCTGGTGCTGCTGGCCGCCGCCGGCGTGGTGCTGCTGGTGGCGTGCGCCAACGTGGCCAGCCTGCTGCTGGCGCGCGCCGCCGGCCGCGAGCGCGAGATCGCCGTGCGTACGGCGCTGGGCGCCACCCGCCGCCGCGTGGTCCGCCAGCTCGTCACCGAGAGCCTGGCCCTCTCGGCGCTGGGCGGCGCGGCCGGCGTGGTGCTGGCCTACTGGGCCGCCGAGCCGCTGGCGGCGCTGGGCGGGAGCGAGCTCGCCCGCGCGGCGCAGGTGCGCGTGGACGGGCGCGTCCTCCTCTTCTCGGTGGCCGCGTCGCTCCTCACCGGGCTCCTCTTCGGCCTGGCGCCGGCGCTGCAGGCCACGGCGGTGGACCTGCACGCCGCGCTCAAGGAGGGGAGCCGCGGCAGCGCCGGACGCGGCGCGCGGCGCACCCGCGAGGCGCTGGTGGCGGCCGAGGTGGCGCTCTCGGCCACGCTCCTGGTCGCGGCCGGGCTCCTCCTGCGCTCGCTCTGGGCGCTGCAGGGCGTCGACTCCGGGGTGCGGAGCGACGGCGTGCTCACCTTCACCGTGAGCCCCTCGGCCGCCGCCTACGACAACCAGGAGAAGCTCGACCAGGTCTACCGCGCCCTCCAGGCGCGGCTGGCGGCGCTCCCCGGGGTGGAGAGCGTGGGCTTCGCCGACATCCTCCCCATGTCGGGCAGCTTCAACGGGATGTCGTTCACCGTCGAGGGGCGGCCCGCGCCCGCCCCCGGCAGCGAGCCGATGGTGGAGACGCGCGCCGCCGACCCCGGCTTCTTCCGCGCCCTGGGCGTCCCCGTGCTGCGCGGGCGGGGCTTCTCCGACCGCCCCGCCTCCGAGGGCCCGGCCGAGGCGGTGGTCGACCGGGCGATGGCGCGCCGCTTCTTCCCCGGCGAGGACCCGGTGGGCAGGCGCATCACCCTGCAGGACGTCACCTGGGAGATCGTGGGCGTGGTGGGCGACGTGCGGCACTTCGCGCTGGACCGCGCGCCCGAGCCCACCCTGTACGTCCCGCGCCGCCGCGCCGCCTGGAGCGGAAACGACGGCACGCTCCTGCTGCGCACCCGCGGCGACCCGCGCGCGCTGGCGGGCCCCGCGCGCCGGGCGGTGTGGTCGGTGGACCGCGCCATCCCGGTGAGCCAGGTGCGCACGATGGACGACGTGGTGGCGCGCACCGCCGGCCAGCCGCGCTTCCGCGCGCTCCTGCTGGGCGGCTTCGCGGCGCTGGCGCTGTTGCTGGGGGCGGTGGGGATCTACGGCGTGCTGGCGTACGGCATCGCCCGCCGCACCCGCGAACTGGGGATCCGCGTGGCCCTGGGCGCCGGGCGGCGGCAGCTGGTGCGGCTGGTGGTGCGCCAGGGGATGCGGCCGGTGGCGGTGGGGCTCGCGGCGGGGCTCGCCGGGGCATTGGCGGCCGGGAAGCTGGTCTCCGGCCTCCTCTTCGGCGTCGGCGCGGCGGACCCGGCCACCTTCGCCGCCGTGGCGCTGGTGATCGGCGGCGTGGCCGTGGTGGCGTGCCTGCTACCCGCCCGCCGCGCCACCCGCGTGGACCCGATGGTGGCGCTCCGGGCGGAGTAGGAGGCCCCCTCCGGCGCCGCTACCGCGTCGCCACCTCCCCCGTCCCGGGGGAGGTAGAAGGGCGAGGGTCCGCGCTTCGGGGCGAGGTCGTCTCCGGGGCGGAGCAGGCTGCACGGGAGCGTGCACCCGGCGCGGAAACCCGCCCCGCGGTATGTGCACCCTTTCTCCCGCGCAGCGGGGGAGAGGGCCGGGGAGAGGGGGCGCCCCGCCGCCGCGCCGATGCCAGCTCGGGCGCGGTGAAGTTGCCGTCGTCGTTGCTTCGGCGGGCGAGGGGCCTCTCCCCACGGAGCCTCTCGCCCGCTACAATCTTCCGCACACGCTTCAGGACACCGGCACGGTTCGATGAAGATCATCCCCCCGCCCCGCATCCTGGTCGCCGACGACCAGCTCGACGTCCTCGAGGCGCTCCGGCTCCTGCTCAAGGGCGAGGGCTACCAGCTCGAGACCGCCACCTCGCCCGCCGGCATCCTCGACACGGTCCGCGAAAAGGACCTGGACGTGGTGCTGATGGACCTCAACTACACCCGCGACACCACCTCGGGCCGCGAGGGGCTCGACCTCATCCAGCAGATCCAGGCCGCCGACTCCACCCTGCCGGTGATCGTGATGACCGCCTGGGGGAGCGTGGAGGGCGCCGTCGAGGCCATGCGCCGCGGCGCGCGCGACTACGTCGAGAAGCCGTGGGACGACGCGCGGCTGCTGGCCACCATCAACGGGCAGGTGGAGCTGGCGCGGGCGCTGCGCCAGAGCCAGCGGCTGGAGCAGGAGAACCGCCGGCTCCGGAGCGACGGCCTTCCGCACATGATCGCCCAGTCGCGCGCCATGCAGCCGATGCTGCGGCTGATGGAGCGCGTGGGCCCCTCCGACGCGCACGTGCTCATCACCGGCGAGCACGGCACGGGGAAGGACGTGGTCGCGCGCTGGCTGCACGCCTCCAGCCAGCGCGCCTCCCGCCCGCTGGTGACGGTCAACGCCGGCGCCATCGCCGAGGGCGTGTTCGAGAGCGAGCTGTTCGGGCACGTGAAGGGCGCCTTCACCGACGCGCGCACCGACCGCGTGGGGGCCTTCGAGCTGGCCGACGGGGGGACGCTCTTCCTGGACGAGATCGGCACCATGCCCCCCGAGCAGCAGGCCAAGCTCCTGCGCGTGCTGCAGACCGGCGAGTTCCAGCGCGTGGGCTCCAGCAAGACGCGCCGGGTGAACGTGCGCGTGCTGTCGGCCACCAACATCGACATCCGCCAGGCCGTGGCCGAGGGCCGCTTCCGCGAGGACCTCCTCTTCCGGCTGAACACGGTGGAGATCCACCTCCCCTCCTTACGCGAGCGCCGCGAGGACGTGCCGCTCCTGGCGATGCACTTCCTCCGGCGCCAGGCCGCGCAGTACCGGAAGGACCTCACCGGCTTCGACCCCGACGCCATGCAGGCCATGCTGGCCTACGCCTGGCCCGGCAACGTCCGCGAGCTGGAGCACGCCATCGAGCGCTCCGTCCTCCTGGCCGCCGGCCCCACCATCACCGCCGAAGACCTCACCCTCCAGTCGCGCGCCCCCTCCGCCGCGTCGCTGGAGGAGATGTCGCTGGAAGACGCCGAGCGCCTGCTGATCAGGAAGGCCCTGGCGCGCTTCAACGGCAACGTGAGCCACGCCGCCGAGGCGCTGGGCCTCAGCCGCAGCGCCCTCTACCGCCGCCTGGAGCGGTACGGCCTGTGACGGAGTCGACCGGAATGCGGAAGCAGACGTCTGCCATTCCGGGCGAGGCACGAGCGAGGACCATACTTACCACGCCACGAGGACCGCTGCCCCGCACCATCCTCTCCCGCCGCACCGTCGTTCCCCCTCTCCCGCGCAGCGGGGGAGGGCCGGGGAGGGGGCATCCCCGGCCGCGCCCGCGCCACGGCCTGCCGGAAGGGATCGCGTTCCTGCCGGCGCTCACCATGGCGAGCGCCCCGTGACCCCGCGCCGCCGCAGGCAGCCGCCCCGCCACGAGCAGCAGGTGCTGCGGCTCTGCTTCCTCACCGGCCTGCCGGGGACGCTGCTGGGGATGCTCCTGCTCTGGACCGGCGACTTCGCCGCGCGCACCCAGTGGACGCTCACCCTCTTCGTGGTCTCTGCGTGGCTCGGCTTCACCTTCGCCCTGCGCGAGAAGGTGATCCGGCCGCTGCAGACGCTGTCCAACCTGCTGGGGGCGCTGCGCGAGGGCGACTTCTCGCTGCGCGCCCGCGGCAGCGGCCACGACGACGCGCTGGGGCTGGCCATGCTGGAGGCCAACGCGCTGGGCGAGATCCTGCGCGAGCAGCGCGTGGGCGCCATGGAGGCCACCGCGCTGCTCCGGAAGGTGATGGAGGAGATCGACGTCGCCGTCTTCGCCTTCGACGGCGAGCAGCGGCTCAGGCTGGTGAACCGCGCCGGCGCGCGGCTGCTGGAGAGCACCCCCGAGCGCCTCCAGGGCGGCACCGCCGACGAAATGGGGCTCGACTTCTGCCTGCGCGGCGAGACCCCGCGCACCGTCGACCACGCCTTCCCCGGCGGGAGCGGCCGCTGGGAGGTGCGCCGCGATCCCTTCCGCCTGGGCGGGCGCCCCCACGAGCTGCTGGTGATCTCCGACCTCTCCCGCGCGCTGCGCGAGGAAGAGCGCCAGGCCTGGCAGCGGCTGATCCGCGTCCTCTCGCACGAGATCAACAACTCGCTGGCCCCCATCCAGTCCATCGCCGGGACGCTGCAGCGCCTGGCCGCCAAGGACCCGCCCCCGCCCGACCTGGCCGACGACCTGCGCCACGGCCTGGGGGTGATCGGCGGGCGCTCGCGCGCGCTCAGCCGCTTCATGGCCGAGTACGCCCGCCTGGCGCGCCTCCCCCCGCCCTCGCGCCAGCCGCTGAGCGTGGGCGACTGGGTGCGGCAGACCGCCGAGCTGGAGACGCGGCTTCCCGTGCGCGTGGTCCCCGGCGCCGACGTGGCGATCCACGCCGACCCCGACCAGCTCGACCAGCTGCTGATCAACCTGCTGCGCAACGCCGCCGACGCCGCGCTGGAGACCGGCGGCGGCGTGCGCGTGGGCTGGTCGCGCAACGGGTCCACGGTCGAGGTGTGGGTGGAAGACGACGGGCCGGGGCTGCCGGAGACGGCCAACCTCTTCGTCCCCTTCTTCACCACCAAGCCCAACGGCACGGGGATCGGCCTGGTGCTCTCCCGCCAGATCGCCGAGAACCACGGCGGCACCCTCACCCTCGAGAACCGCCCCGCCGCCCGCGGCTGCGTCGCCCGCCTCACCCTGCCGATCGGCTGAATCAAGTCCGGAAAACCGGCTGGTCGCTGTCATTCTGAGGCCCGGCCGCACCCGACCGGCATCCGCACGAGCGACGGCAGGGCCGAAGAATCTTCTCACCCCGCACCGTGGGTCGGGCGCGGCAGCGGCACCGGCGCCTGCCTGCTTCGTTCGCCGTTGTTCATCCCCCGTCCCGCGGAACCTCGCGGGTACAAGATTGTACCGGAAAGCACGACGCGCCGCGGCCGCAAGCACCGGCCGCGGCTTCTTTTGCGAGGAACCGACGATGATGCTGAACGGCGATTACATGGTGCGCGCCACGGCCCTGGACGGCCGCGTCCGCGCGTTCGCGATGCGGGCCACCGGCGTGGTGGCCGAGCTGCAGCGCCGCCACGGCACCTACCCCGCCGTGAGCGCCGCGCTGGGCCGCACCGCCATGGGCGCGCTGCTGCTGGCCGCCGCGTCGCTCAAGGAAGACGAGCAGGCGCTCTCCGTCGAGGTCAAGGGCGACGGCCCCGCCGGCCGCCTGCTGGTGACCGCCAACGGCCGCGGCGAGGTGCGCGGCCTGGTGAGCCGGCCGCGCGTGCACGCCGAGAGCCGGAACGGCAAGCTGAACGTGTCCGGCGTGGTGGGGACCAGCGGCTACCTCTCCGTCACCCGCGACCTGGGGATGCGCGACACCTACCAGGGCACCGTCGAGCTCGTCTCCGGCGAGATCGGCGACGACCTGGCCTACTACCTGGGCAAGAGCGAGCAGACCCCCTCCGCCGTGGGCGTGGGCGTGTTCGTGATCCCTGAGGGCACCGTCGACGCCGCCGGCGGCTACCTGGTGCAGCTCCTCCCCGGGGTCGAGGAAGACGAGGTGGCGGCCATCGAGCGGCGCGTCGCCGCGCTGCCGCACCCCACCCGGCTGATCCAGGAGGGCACCACCCCCGAGGGCGTGCTGGAGCGCATCTTCCCCGAGGGCTTCGAGCTGCTGGACCGCTACCCCGTGGCGTTCCGCTGCCCGTGCTCGCGCGAGCGGTTCGAGCGCGCCATCGTGAGCCTGGGCGAGGCCGAGGTGCGGCGGATCATCGAGGAGGAAGAGGAGCCCTACACCGAGGTGGTCTGCCACTTCTGCAACGAGGCCTACCACTTCACCCCCGAGGACATGACCGCCATCCTCGCGGCCGCGAAGTAATACCACTTTGCAGAGCATCGTTCGGGTACAGCTTTCTGATAGAGCATCACACAGAGGACACAGAGGACACAGAGAAACTTCAATCGCGTCTTCAGTTCCTCTGTGTTCTCTGTGTCCTCTGTGTGATTCCAATCTGTTCGGAACCAGAACAATGCTCGGCAATCTGGTATCATTGTCGGCTCGAGATGATACCGGATCGGAAAACAGCAGGGCCTCACGCAGAGTCAGCAGAGTCAACAGAGGGGTTTCTCTGCTAACTCTGCTGACTCTGCGTGAGACAAGTCGTTGTCGTATTTTGATATATGCGAAGAGCCCCGGCGCGGTTTCCCGCGCCGGGGCTCGTGCACATCCAGGATAACGCTCGACTGTCAGCCGACGACGAGGTTGATCAGGCGGTCGGGGACGAAGACGGTCTTCCGCACCTGCTTCCCGTCCAGGAACTTGCGCACGTTCTCGTCGGCCAGGGCGGCCTCGCGGGCGGCGTCCTCGGCGATGCCGCGGGCCATCGGCAGGCGCGCGCGCACCTTGCCGTTGACCTGCACCACGAGCTCCACCGTCTCGGCCACCGCCTTGGCCGGGTCGAACTCCGGCCAGCGCGCGCCGTCGAACACGGAGCCCTTCCCGCCCAGGCGCTCCCACAGCTCCTCGGCCAGGTGCGGCGCGAACGGGGCCACCAGCCGCGCGAGCGGCTCAACGGCCGCCCGCTCGGGGGTGCGGCCGCCCGCGCGCACCACGTTCAGGTACTCCATCATCGCCGCCACGGCGGTGTTGTACGAGAGCGCCTCCAGGTCCTCCGTCACCTTCTTCACCGTGGCGTGCAGCTTCTGCTCGACGGCGGGGTCGATCTCGCGCTCCTTCGCCGAGAGCGCGGCGTCCCACAGGCGGTTCAGGAAGTTGAAGGGGCCGCTGATCCCGCTGTCGCGGAAGTCGCCGCCCTCCTGGTACGGGCCCAGGAACATCAGGTACATGCGGATGGTGTCGGCGCCCCACTCGGCGATGTACTCGTCGGGCACCACCACGTTGCCGCGCGACTTGCTCATCTTGGCGCCCTCCTTCACGATCAGCCCGTGGGCCCGGAAGCGCGTGAAGGGCTCCTCGAAGTCCACGTGCCCCATGTCCTTGAGCGCCATGGTCACGAAGCGCGCGTACAGCAGGTGCAGCACCGCGTGCTCGTTGCCGCCGATGTAGCTGTTCACGGGCAGCCAGTGCCGCGTCACCTGCGGGTCGAACGGCACCTCGGCGTCGTTGGCCGACGGGTAGCGCAGGAAGTACCAGGCGCTGTCCAGGAACGTGTCGCTGACGTCGGTCTCGCGCCGCGCCTTCCCCCCGCACGAGGGGCACTCCGTCAGGTACCACTCCTCGTGCCGCGCCAGGGGGGAGACGCCGCTCGCGTCGGGCTTGAAGTCCTCGATCTGCGGCAGCAGCACCGGGAGCTGGTCCTCGGGGACGGGGACGGTGCCGCACCGGTCGCAGTAGAGGATCGGGATCGGCGGTCCCCAGTAGCGCTGCCGGCTGATCGTCCAGTCGTGCAGGCGGTAGTTCACCCGCGGCGTGCCGCTCCCGCTCTCGGCCAACTGCATGGTGATCGCCTGCTTCCCGTCTTCCACGGTGAGCCCGTTGAAGCGGCCGGAGTTCACCAGCCGCCCGGGGCCCGTGTACGCCGCCTCCAGCGGCGTGTCCGCGTCCTCCCCCTCCGCGGCGATCACGCGGCGGATCGTGAGGCCGAACTTGCTCGCGAACTCGAAGTCGCGCTCGTCGTGCCCGGGCACGGCCATGATGGCGCCGGTGCCGTACTCCATCAGCACGTAGTCGGCGATCCACACCGGGATCTCCTCGCCGGAGAGCGGGTTGAGCGCCCGCGCCCCGGTGTCGACCCCGGTCTTGGTGCGGTCGTCGGTCTTCCTGCGCGTCACCAGGTCCTGCGCGGCCACGGCGCGGCGGTACTCGTCCACCTCGGCGCGGCGCTCGTCCGGGGTGATGCGCTCCACCAGCGGGTGCTCGGGGGCCAGCACCATGTAGGTGGCCCCGAAGAGCGTGTCGGGCCGGGTGGTGAACACGCTGACGGCCAGCGGCTCGGCCGCGCCGGGCCGCTGCACCACGGGGAAGCGGATCTCGGCCCCCTCGCTCTTCCCGATCCAGTTCTCCTGCGCCTTCCTGGTGCTCTCCGACCAGTCGATCCAGCGCAGGTTGTCGAGCAGCTTCGCCACGTAGTCGGTGATGCGGAAGAACCACTGCGACAGGAAGCGCATCTCCACCGGCGTGCCGCAGCGCTCGCACTCGCCGCCCACCACCTGCTCGTTGGCCAGCACGGTGTTGCACGAGGGGCACCAGTTGACCGGCGCCTCCTTCTTCTCGGCCAGCCCGTGCTTGTACAGCTGCAGGAAGATCCACTGCGTCCAGCGGTAGTACGCCGGGTCGGTGGTGTTCACCGTGTGGTTCCAGTCGTACATGAGCCCCACCCGGCGCAGCTGCCGGGTGAAGCGCTCCACGTTCCTGGGGATCAGCTCGCCCGGGTGGATCCCCTGCTTGAGCGCGAAGTTCTCGGAGTGGATGCCGAACGCGTCGAAGCCGATCGGCTCGAACACGTCGAAGCCCTGCATCCGCTTGAAGCGCCCGTAGATGTCGGCGCCCGTGAAGGCGTAGATGTTCCCCACGTGCAGCCCCTCGGCCGACGGGTAGGGGAACATCATCAGGTTGTAGAAAGGGCGCTTCGCCGTGCGCAGGGCCTCGTCGGTCCACGCGTTGGTGCCCCGTTCCTCCCAGCGCGCCTGCCACTTCCGCTCGACCTCGGCGGGGTTGTAGCTGCTGGAGACGTGCGTGTGCTCGCTCATGATGACCGCTCGGACGATTTCGCTGCTGCCGTGAAGAAAGCAACGCCGCCGGCGAGCCCGCGCCGGCGGCTGTCTGTACCCTCGGAAAAGTGCGAAAACTCAGGCCGTTCCACAACCCCCGCGCCCGCCCCGCCTGGGGCGGCTCTTCCACAACCTGAGGCATCCCGGCCGCACCGCGCCGCCACGCCATTTCACGTCAGGTGGCTCCACCGCAAGCGCTTGGGCCGGTGCGTCGCCGGCTCCGGGCGCTGGTGCCGCCGTTGCACGCACCAGGCTCCGGCGGTGCGCCCGCCCGCCACTTGATGATTCCCTCCCGTGAAAGGCTGGTGCACCATGCCCCTCAGACCGCTCAACCAGTACTGGCACCCCTTCCGGCAGGACAACTTCCTCACCGCCACCGCGGAGGGCCGCGTCAGCGCGGTGCTGGCGGGCTACCGCTTCGTGCGAACGGAGGGGTGGGTCCGCGACCAGCCCGAGCACCAGGGGCACGTTCCGCTCGACCTGTTCTGGAGCCCGGCGCGGGGCGACAACTTCACCACCGCCACCGACGCGGGGCGGCGCGACGCCCGGGCGGCCGGCTACGCGTTCGTACGCACCGAGGGATGGGTGACCGGCATCCCGGTCCTGCTCGCCAGGCCGCTGGAGCTCTTCTGGAGCCCGGCGCGCGGCGACAACTTCACCACCGCCACCGAGGCCGGTGTCCGCGACGCGCTGGCGGCCGGGTACGTCCGCATCCGGACCGAGGGCACGCCCGAGGCCCCGCCGGAGCTGGACGGCGGCCGCAAGCTCAAGCTCTTCTTCCACGCGGGGCGCAACGACTTCCTGACCGCGTCCACGGTCCAGGCGGCATTGAGCGCGGCCGCGTCGGCGTACGAGTTCGTCGGGTTCGAGGGCGACAGTGCGCGTGGCGTGGACTCGGTGCCGCTCGACCTGTACTGGCACGCCGGGCGGCAGGACTACTTCTCGACCGCCACCGAGCAGGGCCGCCGCGACGCCGCGGCGGCCGGCTACACGCTCGTGGGCACGGAAGGATGGGTCTGGCCGGCCCGGGAGCTCGTGCCGCCCGACTGGGACCCGGCGCCCCTCAAGCAGTACTGGCACCCCTTCCTGGGCGACAACCTGCTCACCCGCTCGCCGGCGGTCGAGCAGGAGGCGCAGCGGCTGGGGTACGCGTTCGTCCGCGTGGAGGGCTGGACCGGATTCTCGCCCGGCAACTCCCGTGAGCCCGGCCGGCGGGGGTCCGCGGGCTCGCGAGGATGGCTACGCCGGCTCCACCAGCGCCGCCACCGCCGCGTAGGGGTCGTCCTTCTTCGAGCGCGCCGCGGCCACGATGTCGTCCATCGCGCGCTTCAGGTCGCCGCCGCGGGCGCGGAAGACGCGCTCGAAGAGGTCCAGCCGGTCGTAGTAGAGTCGCCGGGAGATCAGCGTGGCGTTGTTCAGCTGGTCGTTCAGGAAGCGGTCGAAGTTGGTCACCTCGAGCCGGGGACGGACGTCGCGCGCGTAGCGCTCCTTCGCCGCGGCGAAGACGTCCTCGCGCATGGCGACCTTCTGCTCGCTGGTGAGGTCGGCGCGGCCGTAGAGCGCCTCCAGGTCGCGCACCAGCCCGCTCAGGAAGGCGCCGAAGAGGAGGTCGTCGTCCCACTCCTCGCTCGCGCGGCGGCAGGCGGGCGACTCGGGTCCGTCCCTCCCGCAGAAGAAGGCGATGGCGCCGCGGCCGCCCACGAAGTTCGCCAGGCTCTCGTTGAAGGCGGCCTGGCCGGGGGCGTAGAAGGTGTTGTGGAAGAGCTCGTGGATCACGGTATTCGCCAGCGACACCTCGTCGTAGCGCAGCAGCGTGGAGAGGAGCGGGTCGTTGAACCATCCCAGCGTGCTGAACGCCGCCGTGGGGCGGAGGTACGTGTCGAATCCCTGCGCCTCCAGCCGGCGCACCTCGCGGCGGGCGTCGTCTTCCTCGAAGAACCCCTTGTACGGCACGCGGCCGACCACCGGGAACCACCAGGTCCTGGCCTGGAAGCGGTCGCGGTAGGCGGCCGAGAGCACCAGCGCCAGCGTGTCGGACTCCACGCGCGAGAACAGGGTGTAGCTCTTCCCGGCCCGGAGGCCCAGCGAGTCGGCGGCGTAGGCGCGCGCCTCCAGCACCAGCGCCAGCTTGGCGCGCGTCGCCTCGTCCGTGCGCGGGTCGGCGATCACCCTGGCGATCGGCGTGCGCCGCTGGAGGATCTTCGCCTCCTCCCAGGTGGCGCGCAGCACGTACCCGGGCGAGCAGGCCGAGAGCGCCGCCGGGAGCAGGGCGAGGAGAATCAAACGAGAGAGCGGTTTCATCTCGCGTCGCAGAGGGAATCGGCGGCCGGTCCGGGACGAATCGCCCACCAATAAAGAACGGCTTCCGCCGAAACGGAAGCCGTGCGCAGGAGCCGCGCCGCAGCCGATCCCACCGGGAACTGGTTGTCATTCCGAGCGGCGCCGCATCACCGAAGCGGTCTTCGCTCCGAAGCTGGGCGGCGCCCGAGGAATCTACTCACCCTGCCGCGTGGCTGGCTCCGTGCACCGATCCGGCCTCTCGGCTGCCGCAGGTAGATTCCTCGGGAGCCCTGACGGCGTCGGTGCGGACGCGGGTCCGGTGCACCGGGCTCCGCTCGGAATGACAGATCGCGAGAAGTGCATCCCGAACCAGGAGATCCGATCATCCGCGCACAAACGGCGGGCAGCGGTGTACAGGGACGCCGGCAGAAGCAGCACGCTCCCCGACCCCGGAGCATTTCGGCTCCGGGGCCGGGTTCATTTTATCCTGGGAAACGATGACGGTTCAGCAGACGAAGGACACGCGCGGGAAGGCCGAGGCCACGTTCGCGGCGCTGGGGCTCCGGCCCGAGCTGGTGCGCGCGGTGGACGAGCTCGGCTTCACCAGGCCCACGCCGGTGCAGGCGGACGCCATCCCGCCGGCGCTGGAGGGGCGCGACGTGCTGGCGTGCGCCATGACGGGGAGCGGCAAGACGGCCGCCTTCCTCCTGCCGATCCTGCAGCGCCTGCGCGAGCGCCCCCGCGGCGCCACCCGCGCGCTGGTGCTGGCGCCCACCCGCGAGCTGGCGGCGCAGATCGAGGAGCACCTGAAGGAGCTGGCCCGGCACACCGGCATCCGCGGCGCCGCGGTGTTCGGGGGCGTGGGGATGAAGCCGCAGGAAGAGGCGTTCCGGCGCGGCGTCGACATCCTGATCGCCACCCCGGGGCGGCTGCTGGACCATTTCCAGTACGACTACGCCCGGCTCGACCACCTCGAGATCCTGGTGCTCGACGAGGCCGACCGGATGCTGGACATGGGCTTCCTCCCCGACATCCGGCGCGTGCTGCGGCACCTGCCGAAGCGGGCGCGGCAGACCCTCTTCTTCTCGGCCACGCTCCCGGCGCCGATCGTGGAGCTCACCCGCGAGCTGCTGCACGCGCCGGCCGCCATCAACGTGGAGCGGAAGCAGGCGCCGCCCTCGGCCGTCACCCAGGCGCTCTTCCCGGTCCCCGAGGGCCTGAAGACCGAGCTGCTGCTGGAGCTGCTCAGGCGCGACGAGGTGGGCAACGCCATCGTCTTCTGCCGCACCAAGCACCGGGTGAACCGGCTGACGGAGAAGCTGGAGCGCGCCGGGATCGCGGTCACGCGCATCCACGGCAACCGCAGCCAGGGGCGGCGCACCGAGGCGCTCAGCGGCTTCAAGAGCGGCGAGTTCCGCGTGCTGGTGGCCACCGACATCGTGGGGCGCGGCATCGACGTGGAGGCGCTGGAGCACGTGGTGAACTTCGACGTGCCCAAGGTGCCCGAGGACTACATCCACCGCGTGGGCCGCACCGCCCGCGCCGAGGCCACCGGCGAGGCGTACACCTTCGTGTCGCCCGACGAGGAGGCCGACGTGAAGGCGATCGAGCGGGCGCTGGGCAGGCGCATCGAGCGGCGCATGCTGGCCGGCTTCGACTACACCCGCAGGCACGACGACAAGCTGGAGATCCCGCTCAAGGACCGCATCGCGCAGATCCGCGCCGAGAAGGCCGAGCAGCGGGCGCGCGCCGCCGCCAAGGTCGAGCGCAAGGCCCAGGCGCAGGCCGAGGCCGAGGCCCGGGCCGCCGCCAAGGCCGAGCGCACCCGGCAGATCCACGCCCGGCGCGACGCCAAGGCCCGCGCCGCGGCGAGCGCGGACCGTCAGGCCGCTCCGACGCAGCGCGACGGCCGGCCGCACGCCGGTCCGCCCGCCGCCGGGACGGACGGGGCCCAGCGCCGCCGCCGTCGCAGGGGCCGCGGCGGCCGCGGCCGGAGCGCCGTCGCGGCGGACTGACGCCGCTCGACTATCAAGATGCGAGAAGCTCCCGGGCCGCGTGGCCCGGGAGCTTTTCGCGTTTCACGTCCACGGAGATCGCGATCGGCCTACCGCGCGAGGAGCGTAACCACGCCGGCGAGGAACATCGCCCCCGTCCATAAGGCGTCGAAGTTGACCCACACCCGGCGCAGGAATTCCACGCCGAGCACACGGTAGACCGCGAGCGCCGCGACGCTCATCACCAGGAACATCGCCCCCGTGTGCGCGGCCAGCGCCACCGCTCCGCCCTCCAGCGCCGGGTGCGTGTGGGCGTGCGGGCCGGCGTGCGCGCCCGTCCCGCCGACCAGCACGGCGGACCGGCGCCGTCCCGGAGTTGCCGTTTCCGGAACTATTGCGCGGCCGCCGCGCCGGCGATCCATTGCTGGGGAGCGGGCGCCCGGCGGCCCGGGGGAATGCCCGGGCGGCGGTCCGTCTCTTCTTCCAGGTCCGGCCTCTGGTGAACGCGGCCTCCCCCGCCGCGGCAGATCCGTTGGACGATTTTTTCGCGGAGGTGCTCATGCCTGCCTCACGTCCGCGCTGGACGGTCAAGTACCTGGCCGAGAGCATCGCGCCCGAGTGGGCGTTTCCTTCCGACTGGCTCTTCTGGCCGCCCGACGTGTTCGCGCTCACCTCCATCCTGCTGCGCCAGACCGGGTGCTACCGCCACATCATCTCTCCCGACTGGCCGCGCGAGGCGGGGTGGCAGCCGCGGGCCGAGCGCTGCGCCATGGCCTGGCTGGAAGGGATCAGCGCGCTCCTGGCGCGCGGCGCGCCCGAGGGGGCGGACGGCCCGCTGTGGCGGCTGACGCCGGACGTCCCCGCGCCGCTGGAGCCGGTGGCCGAAGCCCCGTTCCTGCTGGACGCGCTGGCCGAGATCGAGGAACTGGCCCCCGTCGTCACGGTGGAGCAGCTGCGCGTGCTCGCCACCCCCGAGGCGAAGCGCCTGTGCCGGAACCTGGTGATCGCGCACTGCGTGGCCGACGAGGCGTGCACCGGGTTCGGCCTCCTGGTGGCGCCGGCCACCGAGCACGCCCTGGCCCACTGCCTGGCGAACCTCCTCCTCACCGCGCGCGGCTCGCTCTCAGCCGTCTCCAAGCACCACGGCATCGTCCTGCCCAAGATGCGCACGCCGCAGTCGGGGCTCACGCTGCGCTCGGTGTCGCACCAGGTGACGTTCCACAGCTCCGAGGTGGAGGTCATGTGGCGCACGGTGCCCTGGGCCAACATCGAGGAGAACACCATCAACATCCTCATGGTCCCCTGGCCCGCCGAGGTCGAGGAGAACACGTTCTACCCCCTGCGCGACACCTTCGAGTCGGTGCGCTACTTCCGCTACGACCCCCCGGGCGAGGACAGCCACGCCCGCCTGGACGGCGTGGTGAGGCTGGTGCGGCAGGTGAACGAGGAGGTGGGCAGGCTGCACATGCTCGTCTTCCCCGAGCTGGCGCTGACCAAGGCCGAGTACGAGGCGCTGATGTGGAAGCTGCGCGACGCGCGCCGCGAAGGCCGCATCGAGCACGTACCGCTGCTCATCACGGGCATCCACAACCGCGACCCCGTCTTCGGCGACCTGAACGAGGTGCGGCTCGCCGTCTACTTCGCCCAGAGCTGGTACGAGCTGTCGCAGCGCAAGCACCACCGCTGGAAGATCGACCGCAACCAGATCCTGCAGTACTGCCTGGAGGGGCGCTTCGCCACCACCCGCAACTGGTACGAGATGATCCCGGTGGCCCAGCGCCGGCTGACCTTCCTGACCCCCACCGGGTGGCTGGCGCTCTGCCCGCTGATCTGCGAAGACCTGGCGCAGCTCGAGCCCGTGTCCGAGCTGATCCGCGGCGTGGGGCCGACGCTCCTGACGGCCCTGCTGATGGACGGGCCGCAGTTGAAGCACCGCTGGGCCGCGCGCTACGCCAGCGTCTTCGCCGACGATCCCGGCACCGCGGTGCTGTCGCTCACCTGCGCCGGGATGAGCTGCCGGTCGCGCTCGCTGGAAGACCCCGACTCGGAGGAGCGCAAGCGCACCGTGGCGCTGTGGAAGGACCAGATCACGGGGTGGAAGATCCTGGACCTCAAGGACGGGTGCGGCGCGCTGCTGATGACCATCTCCGCCGACTGGACCGAGGAGTGGACCGTGGACGGGCGCGGAGACCACCAGAACGCCTCGGTCTTCAAGTTCGAGGGCGTCCGGCAGTACCCGCTGCCGGGCGGCGCCGCGGCGGGCGGGGACGGCGCGGAGGCCGGGCCGACCGCCCAGGACGCCATGCGGGAGAGCGGCGACCGCTGGCTGCGCGACTGGGCGGACATCCGGGAGCTCTCCGCCGCCACCTTCGGCCTCGACGCGATCATCTCGCTGAGGGGGCGGCACGTCGAGCAGATCAGCGGCTGGGTGCTGAGCCGGCCCGCGCCCGAGGAGGAGGAGGCGCTCCCCGCGCGCCTGAGGGAGCTCATCGACCTGCTGCGCGAGTCGCAGCGCGACCCGAGCACGGTGGGCGTGGAAGCCGTCGAGACCAACTGGCCGACCCCGCAGCTGCAGTGGGCCGCCCGGGAGATCCGGACCTGGTTCGCCGAGCCCGCGGCCACCGACTCGGCGACCGCGTACTGGAGCGAGCTGGCCGGGCAGGCCATCCGCCAGCTGCGCTCCGACACCCCCTGGCGCGACCCCGCCACCGACCTCATCGACGACGCGGACCGGCAGCGCCTCGGGCGGGCGATCCCCCTGGCGATCCTCTCGGCCCTGCACTCCCGGATCGAGAAGGGCCGCCGGCGCCGGCCGCTCCCGCACGGGGGAGTCCGGCAGCCGGGCGCCTCGCTCCCCAACCCGCGGGTCCTGGTGGAGATGGCGGAGCTGCTCGACCGGATCGAGGAGGCGCTCCGCGAGTACGCCTAGCGCCCGGCCGGACCGTCACGGAACAGGCTGGAAATCACGCGGAGACGCAGGGGCGCGGTCGGGATCGAGATCCATCACTGAATGTCTCACACGGAGGAAACGGAGTTAACGGAGAACTGCGGGGGTTCTCTGTTGACTCCGTTGACTCCGTGTGAGGCCTTTTCGCCGTTCGCCGGAGGATCGGAATCCATCCGGAACTATCCCTGGAACCGGCATCATACCAGATTGCCGAGCATTGTTCTGGTTCCGAACAGATTGGAATCACACAGAGGACACAGAGAACACGGAGGAACTGAAGACGCGAGTGAAGTTTCTCTGTGTCCTCTGTGTCCTCTGTGTGATGCTCTATCAGAAAGCTGTACCCGAACGATGCTCTGCAAAGTGGTATCACAACTCGAGACGCACGCCCGCGTTGACCACCCGCCCCTCCGCGGGCGCCCACAGGTCCGTCGTCCAGCGGCCTTCGGGGGAGCGGGAGGGGAGGACCAGCGGGTCCCAGCGCGTCTGGCGGGCGTCCAGCAGGTTCTCGGCGTTGACGAAGACGCGCGCCCGGCCGATCCGCCGCTCGGCCAGCAGGCCCAGGATCACGAAGGGGCGGCTCGCCGCGCGGTACGGGTTCTCCTCCAGCGCCTGGCGGCCCGTGTAGTACAGCTCCACGCCCACGCGCCCCTCTCCCTCCGCCTCCCACATCCCCACCACCCCCACCTGGTGCCGCGGCGTGAGCGGCACCTCGCGGCGGCCGGCGCCGTCCGGGTCCGGCTCCGTCGAGCGGGTGAAGGTGTGCGTGGCGGTCACGTGCCACGGCCCCTGCACCCAGCGGGCGAGCAGCTCCGTGCCCCAGGTGCGCGTCTCGCCCTCCACGTTCACCAGCTCCACCGTCCCGCCGGGGGCCGGCCGCAGGGCGACCGCGTCGTCGATGAGCGAGCCGAAGAGGGTGGCGTTCAGCTCCAGGGCCCCGGCGGTGCGCGCCACGTCGAGCGAGGCGCTCCGGGCGCGCTCCGCCTCCCGCGCCGTCCCCGCCAGCCGGGCGAGGCCGATCGCCTCCGTTTCCTCGGTGAAGGGCGTCGGCGCGTAGTAGCCGGTGCCGGCGGAGGCGCGCACGCTCCACCCCTCGGCGGGGCGCAGGAGCGCGGAGAGGCGCGGGTTGAAGAAGGCGCCGAACTCGCTGTGCCGGTCCACCCGCGCGCTCGCCAGCAGCGAGAGCGCCTCCGAGAACCGGACCTCGTCCTGCGCGAAGAGTGAGGAGATGGCGTGCTCGAACTCGAAGCGGGGGACGTCGCGCGCGTCGTAGCGCTCCAGCTGCAGCGCGGCGCCGGCCACCCAGGTGTGGGCGCCCCCCGCGCCGCCGAGCGAGGCTTCCGCGAAGGCGGTGCGGTGCAGGTCGCGCTCGACGGCGTCGCCGAAGGTGTGGCGGTGCCGCTGCGCCATCGCCGAGGCGCGCAGCGAGAGGAGCCGCCCCTCGCCCAGCAGGAAGCGGCCGACCAGCCCGGCGTCCGCGCGCCGCGTCGCGAGCTCCTCGGGGAAGAGCTCGCCCGTGGCCACCCGGCCGCCGCCCTCGCGGTCCTCCACCGTGCCGCCCAGGGTGGCGAAGAGCGAGCGGCCCGCGCCGTCGTCCCAGAAGAGGCGCGGGCGCACCACGGCGCGGCGGTAGGCGGGGAGGTCGGCCCAGCGGTCGCCGTCCACGTCGGCGTCGGCCTGGCGGTGGCCGCCCGCGAGCAGGGTGTAGCCCCCGCGCCCCCACTTCCGCGACGACCAGAAGACGGCGTCCGCGCCGCCCAGCGTGGTGGCGTTCAGGAGCAGCTCGCGCTCGGCCTCGGGCGCGGGGCGGCGCGACACCAGGTTCACCACGCCGCCCAGCGCCGAGGCGCCGTAGAGGGCGGACGCCGCGCCCTTGATCACCTCCACCTGCCCCAGGTCCATCGGCGGGATCTGCAGCAGCCCCAGCGCGCCGCTCTGGCCGCCGTAGAGGGGGAGCCCGTCGGAGAGCACCTGCGTGTAGCGGCCGCGCAGGCCCTGCACGCGCACGGTGGCGCCCCCCAGCGACGGCGAGGTGCTCTGGACGCGCAGGCCGCTCGTCTCGTTGAGCAGCATCGCCACGTCGCCGGGCGTCATCAGCATCTTCTCCTCCACCTCCTCGCGCGCGAGCACCTCCACGCGCACCGGCACGTCCTCGATGCGCTGCTCGCTGCGCGTGGCGGTCACCACCAGCGCCTCGACCTCCACCTCCGCCTCCTCGCGCGGCTCCAGCGCCACCTCCACCGTGGTGTCCGCCGCCACGGTGAGGCCGAGCGACGCCCGCGCGAACCCGGGCTTCGTCACCACCAGCCGGGCCGGCCCGCGCGCGGCCGCCAGCACCGCCGTCCCCGCGCTGTCCGTCGCCGCCGCGGCCCGGCCGAGGACGGCGCGCGCGCCCGCCACCGGCGCCTCGCCCGCGCGAACGCGCACCGTCACGCGCGCGGACTGCGCCCGGACGTGCGAAGCCGTCGCGAGCAGGAGCGCGAGGGCGGCGAGCGGAAGTGGAGGGATGCGCATCGGGATCGGAGGATGAGATGCGAATGCGATCAGCAGCGCGGGTTCCGCGGGCAGCTCTCGACCCCGCGCGCCACGTCGGCCAGGAGCTCGTCGGCGAGCGAGAGGAGCGCGTCGACGCGGGGATCGCTCAGACGGTAGAAGGCGCGGCGCCCGGCCGGCTCGCGTGACACCAGCCCGCACCCCAGCAGGCACGCCAGGTGGTTCGACACGTTCGGCTGCCCGAGCCCCGTCGCGGCGACGATGTCGGAGACGGTGCGCGGCCCCTCCCGGAGCGCCTCGAGGATCGCCAGCCGCGAGGGGTCTGCGAGGCCGTGGAAGAGCTTGCCGCGCGTGGCGAGCGGGGCGGGTGCGGTCGACGGCGTCATGGGCGCGCGGGGCGGAAGGGTACGTATCAGCAGGTAATGATGTATCGTGCGGGACACGGATCGTCAACACCGCACGGACCGGGGACCAGCGGCCGGAAACATGCGGTGCAAATCACTTTCAGGCGGAGGCTGGATGGGCGGATTCGGGGGAGCGGTGCCGGAATGATCGCGGGAACCATACGACCGAGCAGTCGATGCAGCCGCTGGGAGCGACGGGCGAAACACCGGGGCACTGGACGCCGGCGGACCGTGCGTCCGTGCTCGTCGGGCTCCTGCTGGTGGGGGTCGCCCTCGTGTGGCAGCTCCGGGAGGCGACGGAAAGGAAGGAAGCGTTCTCCGTCGCGTACGAGACGGTCCACGTGAGGGACGACCTGCTGTACTACCTGGTCGTCGACCTGGCCAACGCCGGGAAGGGCGCGTCGTACGTCTGGACGGTGGGCTGGGACGCCCCGGGCTGGGAGGCGGCGATCGATTCCGGGGGAAGGCTGGTGCAGCCCGGCGAGACCGTCCACCTGGTCAGCAGGGGGATGGACTGGAAGCGCCTGGGCGAGCTCGGCTCTCCCGCGAAGAAGGTCGTCGTCAGGACCGTGCGCGGAAGGCACACCCTGGCCGCGGACGCCGGCAGGCTCAGGTCGTTCATGGAGCTGCAGGCTCTCTCGCGCGGGGCGTCCACCGACCCCGCCACGGACGAGGTGCTCAGGCGCGTGATCGAGCGCCTGCCTTTCGACCCGGTCCGCGACTCCCTCGTCCGGCGCTACGGCGGACGCCGGGAAGTGGCGGCACGGCACGGGTCCGCCGGGCCCCGCTGAGGAACGAGCGCCGCGCATGGACGAGAGGGCGCTGAGCCGCCGCGCGCTGTGGCTGTCGTACTTCACCGTCGGCTACAACCTGCTGGAGGGGGCGGCGTCGGTGGCGGCGGGGGCGGTGGCCGGGAGCGTGGCCCTGGTGGGGTTCGGGCTGGACAGCTTCGTCGAGTCGCTCTCCGGCGGCGTGATGATCTGGCGCTTCCGCGGCCGGCACGCAGACGCCCGCGAGCCCGCGACGGAGCGCAGGGAGCGGCGCGCGCTCACGCTGGTGGGCTACACCTTCTTCGTGCTGGGTGCGTACGTGCTCTTCGAGGCGGCGCGGAAGCTCCTCACCGGCGAGCGCCCGGAGCCCTCCGTCCCCGGCATCGCCATCCTCCTCCTCTCGCTGGTGGTGATGCCGCTCCTCTTCTTCGCCAAGCGGCGCACGGCGCGCCGGCTGGAGAGCCGCAGCCTGGAGGCGGATTCGAAGCAGACGCTGGCCTGCGTGGGGATGTCTGCCGGCGTGCTGCTGGGGCTCGTCCTCAACCAGGCCTTCGGCTTCTGGCAGGCGGACCCGGTGATCGCCATCGCCATCGCCCTGCTGCTGTTCAAGGAAGGCCGCGAGGCGGTGGCGGAGGGGAAGGTCTGCAGCTGCTGAGCGCGAGCCCCGTGTCGCCCTGCCGTCATACTGTTTCCGGAGATCAACCGTGCATCGTCGTTCCGGGTCCACTACCGCGTTGCGCGCGCATCGTCGGCGGGCGGCCCGGCCCACCGCAGGAGCAGCGCCACGAAAGCGGCCGCGGTCAGGACGACGGAGATCGCGGCGACCGCCACGAAAAAGATCGCGGCTCCCTCCCGGCTCGGCGAACCGGGGGGATCGGCCACGCTGAAGGAAGCGGTCAGGGCATATCCCGCGATGCCGTAACAGGCGCCCAGCACTCCGACGACGAGGAGGAGCCAGAGCCAGCCCGACCGCCACTGCGAAGGCTTCTTCACGGGCATACACCCTCCGGATCGGGGCCCGATAGACCGTCCCGCCTCTACTCCAGCGCGAACTTCTGCTTGTGCTCGGGGATGGTGCACTCCCACCCCAGGCGGTCCCGGATGCGCACCCGCAGGCAGTCGGCCGCCGCGGGCTCGCCGTGGACGATGAAGGCGCGGCGCGGGGCGCGCCCCAGCTTCGCCAGCCAGCCCAGGATCTCCTCGTAGTCCGCGTGGGCCGAGAGCCCGTCCAGCTGCTCCACCCGGCAGCGCACCGGCACCCACTCGCCGTGGATCTTGATCTCGCGCGCGCCGGCCACCATCTGCGCGCCGCGCGTGCCCACCGCCTGGTAGCCCGCGAAGAGCACCGTGTTCTTCGGGTCGGGCGCGAGGGCGGCCAGGTGGTGCAGCACCCGCCCGCCCGTGGCCATCCCGCTGGCCGAGACGATCACGCGGGGGAAGCTCATGCGGCCGATGCGCTTCGACTCCTCCACCGTGTCCGCCGGCTGCGCCGACGCGGCGACCGCCGCCCACTCCTCGGGCGAGAGCCGGCGCGCCTCGGGGTGGTCGCGGAAGGCGCGCGTGGCCCGCGAGGCCATGGGGCTGTCGAGGAAGACGGGGACGTCGGGGATGCGCCCCTCGCCCTTGAGCCGGTGCAGGTGGTACATCACGATCTGCGCGCGGCCGACCGCGAACGCCGGGATCACCACCACGCCGCCGCGCGCGGCGGTCTCGCTCACCACCTCGGCCAGCTCATCGCCCGGGTCCACCGGCGGGTGCAGGCGGTCGCCGTAGGTGGACTCCACCAGCAGGTAGTCGGCCCCGGGGGTGGGCGCCGGGTCGGGGAGGAGCGGGTCGCCCGGCCGCCCCAGGTCGCCCGAGAAGAGCACCGTCTTCCCCCCGGCCGAGAGCTCCACCGTCGCCGCGCCGGGGATGTGGCCGGCCGGGCGGTAGCGGAAGGAGATGCCGTCCGCGAGCGCCACCGCCTCTTCCCACGCCGCCGTGCGCAGGAGCTCGGTGGCGCGCGCCGCGTCGCGCACGGTGTAGAGCGGGAGCGCGGGCTTGTGTTTGGCGTGGCCGCGCCGGTTGGCGAACTCGGCCTCCTCCTCCTGCAGGTGCGCGCTGTCGGCCAGCAGGATCTCGCAGAGGTCGGCCGTGGCCGGCGTGCACCAGACGGGGCCGCGGAACCCCTCGCGCACCAGCACGGGGAGCCACCCCGAGTGGTCTAGGTGGGCGTGGGTGAGCACCACGGCGTCCACGCTCTCGGGGGGCACGGGGAACGGCTCGCGGTTCCTCTCGCGCAGCGCCTTGAGCCCCTGGAAGAGCCCGCAGTCGACCAGCACCCTCTTCCCGCCCGCCTCCACCAGGTACTTCGACCCGGTGACCGTCCCCGCCGCCCCCAGGAAGGTGATGTCCACGTGGACTCCAGTGCGTGAGTGCGTGAGTACGAAAGTACGGGGTACGAGGTACGAGGTACGAAAGACCGGGGGAGCAGGCCCTGACCTCGACCGCGCTCCCCTTCGTCCCGCGCGGATCTTCACCCGCCGAGCCGAATCCTGCCTCCACGATGCGGTTGAAGCCTCGCGGGGTTTGCGAGGCTTTCTGCCGTTGTTGCCGCGGCTTCAGCCGCCCTCGCCCACCTCAGCCCCGTGACAACCTCCGGCCCCGCCGCCCTGGACGCAAGTCGGACGTCTTCGTTTCGTGGAGGAGCTCTGTAGGGGATTTTACTGACGGGCGGCTCAGGATTCCCGACTGACGCGCGCTGGCACCGGGGGTATCCTCGGTCCGATGCAGGCGTCCGCCCGGGCCGGGGCGGAGTCTCACGCGCAGGAGGAGGGGACGATGAACGCCGTACGCGCGCCGCGGTTCCGCTCGCTGGACCGCCGGGAGATCGACGAGATCCTCGCCCGCAGCCACGTGGGCCGGCTGGCGTACGCGTGGAAGAACCACGTGGACATCGAGCCGCTCCACTACGTCTACCACGGGGGCTGGATCTACGGGCGCACCTCGCACGGGGCCAAGATGGACGCCGTGGGCTACACCTGGTGGCCCGTGGCCTTCGAGGTGGACGAGATCGAGGACCTCTTCCGCTGGCGCAGCGTGGTGGTCCACGGCGGCTTCTACGTGCTGCCGTCCGAGGGAGCCGCGTGGGAGGAGGAAGAGTGGCGGCAGGGCGTGGAGCTGCTGCGCCGCCTCATCCCCGAGACCTTCACCCCCGACGACCCGGTGGCCTTCCGCACCGTGATCTTCCGCATCGCCGTGCAGGAGGCGACGGGGCGCGAGGCCACCGAAAGTGCTTAGTGATTTAGTCCTTAGTCCTTAGTCATTCAGTGCCAGGGGTCGGCGAAGTTCACTAAGCACTAAGGACTAAAACACTAAAGGACTGCGGTTCCCGTCCCGCTCCCAATCGCCAGAGGACCCCTATGCCCGACAAGATCCGCATCGTGCTCGTCGACGACCACCCGGTGCTGCGCAGCGGCCTGGAGGCGCTGCTGGCGCTGGAGCCCGACCTGGAGGTGGTCGGCGAGGCCTCCACCGGCGAGGAGGGGATCGAGCGGGTGCGCTCCCTCCGCCCCGACGTGGTGGTGATGGACCTGGCGATGCCGGGGATCGGCGGGCTGGAGGCCACCCGCCAGATCGCCGCGCTGGGGACGGGGGTGAAGGTGCTGGTGCTCACCTCGCAGGCCGAGGAGGAGTTCCTCCTTCCCGTGCTGGAGGCCGGCGGCAGCGGCTACGTGCGCAAGACCAGCGCGGACGAGGACCTGATCCGCGCCATCCGCGCGGTGGCCCGCGACGAGGTGTTCCTGTACCCCAGCGCCACGCGCCTCCTGCTGCGCACCTACCGCGCGGCCGAGGAGAAGGGCCAGGCGAGCCCGCTGGAGAAGCTCTCCGAGCGCGAGCGCGAGGTGCTGGCGCTCACGGCGGAAGGGTACAGCTCGGGCGAGATCGGCAAGAAGCTCTTCCTCTCCCCCAAGACCGTCGACACCTACCGCGCCCGCCTGATGCAGAAGCTGGGACTCAGCCACCGCTCCGAGCTGGTGCGCCTGGCCCTCGACACCGGGCTGCTCAAGGCCGGCCAGGCGTAACCCGTCTCGCCCCGGTTTACAACGCACGCGCCCCTCCGCCCGGACATCAGGCGGAGGGGCGCACCGTTCCCCGTCGGCGCGAGGTGTTCCGTAGGGGCGAGCCTGCGAGTCCGAAGATAGGTGGCCCCGGCGCAGGCGGCCGCCCTGCGGCGCATGAGCCGGCACCCGCCGGTCGAGGCAGGCCTCGCCCCTACGGATCACCGGAGCGAGCCCGCCTGTCGCGCCCGAAGGCGGCCCCCGCGCCGAACCAGCCTGCGCAGGCAGGCTTCTCGCCGTTGTTGCCGCGGGTTCACCCGCCCGGCGCGGAGCCCTCGAAAAGCGTGGGATCTCTCCCCTCCGCCATCGCCAGGGCCGCCCGGAGCGCGGTCTGCGCGTCGGCGATGCGCACCACCACGGCGGAGCGGGTGAGCGGCGCGCCGTCGATGCTCAGGCCGTCGCGCACGTCCTCCAGCCAGGCGCGCAGCTCCGGCGGGCAGTCGCCCGGCGCGCCGTCCAGGCAGCGCCGCACCGCCGCGCACGCCGCGTTCATCGTCTCCAGCTTGGCCGGCCGCTCGTTGAGGATCGCGAGCGTCTCGCGGATTCCGCTTTCCAAACGTCGCTCCTCGGGGGAAATGAGCTGCGCTTCGCGGCCGGGGGAACGGGGCGACCCTGGCACGCGGTGTTCCCGGCGCCAGGACACCTTCGCCGTGAGGAGCGCGGGCTGTCCCCGCGAGACAGATCCGGGAAATCTCCGCCCTGGTGTTACATAAGCGCGTACACGGCTTGCCTTTGTGCCTTCGCGGCCGGGCGGGCGGGGCTCAGTCCGTGGGCAGTACGCAGGGGTAACCGAAGCCGTACCCCGTCCGCCCGGCCGCATCCGCACTCTCTCTTGCGCCGCGGGGCGCGCCGGAACGAGCCGGTGCGCCCCGCGAGCCGTCGAGGGCCGGCGGAGTGTGCGTGAGGGATGCGCGCCCGACAGGGCCGGAACCGTGGCGGCCGGGCAGTGTCGGCCGACGCGGGCCCGGCGCCGTTGGGCACGGTCGTATCGTGCCCTACGGCGCGCGCAGCCCGGCCCGGAGCGCAGCGGAGGGACACGCCCGGACACGCGGTTTGCAGTCCGTCGTCCAGGGGTGGAGCGAACCGACAGAACCCGACGCGAGGGGAAACGGCGTGCTGACGCTGATCGAGAACGGCGAGGTCTACGGGCCGGAGCCGCTGGGGAAGCGGTCGGTCCTGCTCACCGACGGCCGGATCGCCAAGGTGGGCGAGGTGGACCGCGAGGCGGTGGAGGCGCTGGACGTGGAGTGCCGGGTGATCGACGCCTCGGGGTGCATCGTGGCGCCGGGGCTCATCGACCCGCACATCCACCTGCTGGGCGGCAGCGGCGAGAGCGGATTCAGCACGCAGACGCCCGAGTTCTTCATCGGCGAGATCGTGCGCTTCGGCATCACCACCGTGGTGGGGGTGCTGGGCGTCGACACCACGATGAAGACGATGGCGGGGCTCCTGGCCAAGGTGAAGGCGCTCAAGGAGGACGGCCTGAACGCCTTCGCCTGGACGGGCGGCTACAACGTGCCGCCCACCTCGATCATGGAGTCGGTGCGCGACGACATCATGTTCATCGAGGAGGTGCTGGGCGCGGGCGAGGTGGCGATCTCCGACCACCGCGGGCTGGACCCGTCGCCGCGCGAGCTGGCGCGCATCGCCGCCGACTGCCACGTGGGCGGGATGCTCTCGCGCAAGGCCGGGCTGCTGCACCTGCACGTGGGCGAGGGCGAGGGGCGGCTGAAGCCCCTGCGCGAGGCGCTGGACGGCTTCAGCGTGGAGCCCGGGTGGTTCTACCCCACCCACGTGGCGCGCAGCGAGGAACTGATGGAGGAGGCGGCCGACTTGGCGAAGAAGGGGATGCCGGTGGACATCGACGTGGTGGAGGAGGACCTGCCGAAGTGGCTCCGCTTCTACCTCGACCACGGCGGCCCGCCGGAGCGGCTCACCGTCTCGTCCGACGCCTCGGTCACCAGCCCGCGCGTGCTGTGGGAGCAGGTGCGCAGCTGCATCCGCGACCACTGCTTCCCGCCCGAGCAGGTGCTGGCGCTGGTCACGCGCAACACGGCGCAGATCCTCCGGCTCAAGAACAAGGGGCAGCTCGGCAAGGGGATGATGGGCGACGTGCTGGTGCTGGAGGAGGACTCGCTGGAGATCGTGCACGTCTTCTCCAACGGCATCCCCATGGTCCGGGACGGCGACCTGGTGCGCGAGGAGAGCTTCCTGGAAGACAGCAACCGCGAGATCCGCCTGAAGGGGAGGAAGAACGGCGGGGAGGAGCAGGAAGAGGAAGCATAACTGAATGTTTCACACGGAGTTAATGGAGTGGACGGAGACCCATTCATGTTCTCCGTCTACTTCGTTGACCCGGGTGAGACTGCTTTGACAAACCTTAGACATTGAGGCGCTGGCACGCATTGCGCGTTTGCGCGCCGCGAAAACGCACGGGGCGCACGGGTTTTCCGCCCCGCAAAGCCACTCGCGGACGGACGCGCACATGTCACGCAAGCTACGCAACAGCAGCCTGAGCATCGTGGCCGCCCTGCTGTTCCTGCTGGCGATGGTGGGGCAGGGCGTCGCCGGTTACAAGGCGCACAACCAGGAGCAGAGGGACCACGGCGAGCCGGAGATCGGCGTCGCGCAGTACCTGCGGTCGGGGAACTTCCTGGAGGCCACGTTCGAGAACTGGGAGTCGGAGTTCCTCCAGATGGCGATGTTCATCTTCCTCACCGCCTTCCTGGTGCAGAAGGGCTCGTCGGAGTCGAAGAAGCCGAAGGAGGAGAGCGGCGGGGAGGACGAGCACGACGAGGACCCGCGCAAGCACCGGGACGACCCCGACGCGCCTTGGCCGGTGCGCCGCGGCGGCGTGGTGCTCAAGGTCTACGAGAGCTCGCTGAGCCTGGTGTTCTTCCTCCTCTTCGCGGCCACCTTCCTGGGGCACGCGGCCGCGGGGGCGGCGGACTTCAGCCAGGAGCAGGTGGAGCACGGCGGGCAGCCGGTGTCGCTCGGGCAGTACCTGGGCGAGCCGCGCTTCTGGTTCGAGAGCTTCCAGAACTGGCAGAGCGAGTTCCTGGCCGTGCTCGCCATCGTCGTGTTCTCCATCTGGCTGCGGCAGCGCGGCTCGCCCGAGTCCAAGCCGGTCCACGCGCCGCACCACGAGACGGGGGGGTGAGTGCCGGGAATGCCACCGGCCGGGCGGCTGAAGCCGCAGCGCCGCAGCAACAACGGTAGGAAGCCTCGCAAACCCCGCGAGGCTTCAGTTCAACGGCAAATCCGTGCGTGCGGCGGATCTGATTGGAACGCTTGAGATGAGCCAGCCTCGCGGCACGGTCGTCCTGCTGGGCGACTCGATCTTCGACAACGCGGCGTACACGGGCGGGGGGCCGCACGTGGCGGCGCAGCTCCAGGATGCGCTCCCGGACGGGTGGCGCGCGGTGCTGGCGGCGGTCGACGGCGCCGTCACCGCCAGCGTCCCCGCGCAGCTGCGCTCGGTCCCGCGCGACGCCACGCACCTGGTCGTGAGCGCGGGCGGCAACGACGCGCTGGGACAGGTGGGGATCCTGGACGAGAAGGCGAGCTCGTCGGCGCAGGTGCTGGGGCGCCTGGCGAACCTGGCCGAGGGCTTCGAGCGCGGCTACCGGGAGATGCTGGGCGCGGTGCTCGGCCTCGGCCTCCCGACCACGCTCTGCACCATCTACAACGGCAACCTGGGCGACCCGCTCACCCAGCGCCTGGCGCAGACGGGGCTCATCGTGTTCAACGACGCCATCCTGCGCGCCGCCTTCGACCACGGGCTGCCGGTGATCGACCTGCGCGCGGTGTGCTGCGACCCAGCCGACTACGCCAACCCGATCGAGCCCTCGTCCATCGGCGGCGAGAAGATCGCCCGCGCCATCGCCCGCGTGGCCGCCGAGCACGATTTCGGGCGGGGGAGGACGGAGGTGTATCTCGGGTGAGAAGTGCGAAAGTGCGAGAGTGCGTGAGTGCGAGAGTGCGAGAGTGCGAGAGTGTCCGGATGGTGGAGCGCGCGCTGTAGAATGCGCCTCGACTCCCAATGCTGTCATCCTGAGGAGCCGCCGCGCGGAACTGTCAGAGTGACGAATACCACGGCGGCGACGAAGGATCTATGGCCAGTCCCTACGCGAATGGTGGCTGTCGGCGCGGTCGCCACCCATAGATCTTCGGGCGCACAAACTCCTGTGCAGACGCGGCTTCGGCGGGTGCGCCCTCAGGATGACAGCGCGTTTCAATGTCTCTGAATGCAACTGTGGTGAAGGTCGAGCGGGTGCTGCGGGCGCGGGCGCGCCTGGGCGAGGGGCCGGTGTGGGACGCCGCCACCGGCACGCTGTTGTGGGTGGACATCTACGACCACCGCGTCCACCGCTTCGACCCCGCGGCCGGGCGTGACGAGGCGTGGGACGCGGGCGAGGTGGCCGGCTGCGCCTGGCCCGCGCGCAACGGGCGGCTGCTGGTGGGCCTGCGCCGCCGCCTGGCCCTGCTCGACCCGGCCACCGGCGCGCTGGAGCCGCTGGCGGAGGTGGAGGCGGGGCGGCCTGGGAACCGGCTGAACGACGGCGCCTGCGACGCGCGCGGCCGCTTCTGGGTGGGGAGCATGGCGAAGGAGGAGGGCGGAGCCGCGCTCTACCGCGTCGATCCCAACGGCCGGGTCGAGCGCATGGAGACGGGGCTCACCGTCTCCAACGGGCTCGGCTGGAGCCCGGACGGCGGCACCTTCTACCTCACCGATTCGCCCGCGCAAAAGATCTACGCCTACGACTTCGACGCGGACGCGGGAACGATCTCGCGCCGCCGCGTCTTCGCCGACCTGCGGGGGGATGAGGGGTTCCCCGACGGGCTGGCGGTGGACGCGGAGGGCGGCGTCTGGTCGGCGCGCTTCGCGGGCGGCTGCGTGGTGCGCTACGCCCCGGACGGCCGCGAGACGCACCGCGTCCCCTTTCCCGTCCCCCGGCCGACGAGCTGCGCGTTCGGCGGGGCGGACCTCCGCGACCTGTACGTCACCTCCGCCTCGGTCGGGATGAGCGAGGACGAGATCGAGGCCGCCTTCGACTCCGGCGACCTCTTCCGCCTCCGCGCCGCCGTCCCCGGCCTCCCCGTCACCCCCTTCGGCTGACCCAGGCTCCTGCGTGGACCGGGAGCCTGAACTGTAAATCTCACACGGAGTCAACGGAGAACCGCCTGAAGTTCCCTCCGTTGACTCCGTGTGAGGCTTTTTCGGTCCAGGACGGCTTCAGGCGCGGCCGAGACCGCCGCCGCCCCCGGCTTCCGATCCCCCGCTGGACTGCGCCCCCGTGGCGCCCGGCGCGGACGACCCGCCTCCCGCCGCGGCCGACGAGGGGCCGCCCGACGCGCCGGTGGCCGAGCCGGCCGGGGGGACGCCCGTGGCCGACGCGGCGCCCAGCCCGCTCCCCGCCGTCCCCGTTCCGCCGAACCCGGCCGACGAGGGGCCCACCGCGTCGGCCAGGTCCTCCGCCTGGTCCGTCGTGGGCCCGGTGGTCGCCGCGTGCGCGGTGTGGCCCAGGTCGCGCCCGCCGCCCGCCGCCAGCCCCGAGCCCGCGCTGCCGGTGCCCGTCTCGCGGCTGATCCCGGCCGTGCCCATCGCCGCCGCGTCGCGCGCGGCCTCGCCGTCGCTCGGATTGCCGCCGCCTGCCTGCACCATGCTGCCCTCCGCTGCTGTGAATCCGCGTTCCGGAGCAAGGCCGGGCCTCGCAAAAGCCCCGCCATCCGCGCGCACACGCCGCGTCGCGCGCCGGCTCTGCCTCGCGGCTGGCGTGATGTTTGAGACTGACCGCCGTGGAAAGCACGGTCCACACGGGAAAGACGGCATATGGCGGATGCGAAATCGAACGGCAGGGCGGGGCACCTGCTGGTGATCGGCGGCGCGGAAGACCCCGACGAGAAGGACATGTGCATCCTCCCCCACCTGGTGGAGATGGCCGGCGGGAAGGGCGCGCGCATCCTGATCTGCTCCTCGCCGTCGGAGGAGCCGGAGCGCAAGGTGGACGTCTACGGAAAGCTGTTCGAGAAGCTCGGCGTGGCCGAGGTGCTGGCCGCGCCGATCACCGACCGCAACCAGGGCGAGACGGAGGAGATGGTGGAGAAGGTGGACCGCGCCACGGCCGTCTTCTTCACCGGCGGCGACCAGCTCCGCCTCACCGCGCTGATGGCGGGCACCCGCTTCTGCGAGCGCATCCGCGAGCGGCTCTACGGCGACGGGCTGGTGGTGGCCGGCACCAGCGCGGGGGCGGCCGCCATGAGCAGCGTGATGATCATCGGCGGCAGCGAGCGCGGCACCGTGCGCCGCGCCGACGTCTCGCTGGCGCCGGGGCTCGGCTACTGGCGCGACACCGTGGTCGACACCCACTTCAACCAGCGCGGACGGCCCAGCCGCCTGCTCACCATCTTCGCCCACAACCCGCAGGTGCTGGGGATCGGCATCGACGAGAACACCGCCATCGACGTGGTCCCCGGCGAGGGCTTCCGCGTCCTGGGCGAGGGCGCGGTGATGGTGTTCAACGGCCGGGTGACGCACTCCAGCGCCCCCGAGGCCGGCGACACCGACACCCTGGCGGTCACCGACTCGACGGTGCACGTGCTGGCCGAGGGCTACGGCTTCGACCTCAAGCGCACCCGGCCGGTCCTCCCCGACGGCACCGTGGTCGAAAAGCCGGGCGGCGACGCCGGGCACTCGCGCCAGGCGCAGGAGCGGTAGGGGGAATGACGGAGCGCGCCGCCCCCGTGCGCGTGGTGGGGCACCGCTGGCACCCGCGCACGCACGAGGTCAAGGAGTTCCTGGCGCGCAACCGCGTCCCCTACCTCTGGACCGACCCCGGCGAGAGCGACGTCGGCCGCCGCCTGCGGGACGAGGCCGGCCCGGACGCGCGCCTCCCGCTCCTGGTCTTCCCCGACGGCGGCACCCTGCAGGACCCCTCCGACGACGAGCTGGCGCGGCGGATCGGGCTCGACACCGTGGCCGACCTGCCCTTCTACGACCTGGTGATCGTGGGCGGCGGGCCGGCGGGGCTGGCGGCGGCCGTGTACGGCGCCTCCGACGGGCTGCGCACGCTGATCGTGGAGCGGCGGGCGGCCGGCGGGCAGGCGGGGCAGAGCGCGCGCATCGAGAACTACCTGGGCTTTCCCGAGGGGCTCCCCGGCGGCGAGCTGGCCCGGCGCGCGGTGGAGCAGGCCGAGAAGTTCGGGGTGGAGATCGTGGTCACCCGCGCGGCCACCTCGCTCCGGGCAGACGGCGCCTACCGCGTGGTGGGGCTCGACGACGGGCGCGAGCCCGCCTGCCACGCCGCGCTGCTGGCCACCGGCGTCAACTGGCGCACGCTGGACGCGCCGGGGTGCGGCGAGCTGGTGGGCGCGGGGATCTACTACGGCGCCGCCGCGGCCGAGGCGGCCGCCGTGCGCGGGCGCGACGTCTACCTGCTGGGCGCCGGCAACTCCGCGGGGCAGGCGGCCATGCTCCTGGCCCGCTACGCGAAGTCCGTCACCCTGGTGGCGATGGAGGAGTCGATCGCCGAGAAGATGTCGCAGTACCTGGTGGAGCGCCTGGAGGCCACCCCCAACGTGCGCACCCGCCTGGGGTGCACCGTGTGCGCCGCGGGGGGGCGGGGACGCCTCTCCTCGATCACCGTGAAGGACGTGAAGACGGGGGAGACGGAGGAGATCCCCACCGAGGCGCTCTTCGTGTTCATCGGGGCGGCGCCCGAGACGGAGTGGCTGGAGGGGGTGCTGGCGCGCGACGAGGAGGGCTACCTGCTCACCGGCTCCCGGCTGCTGCGCGCGGGCCGCTGGACGCTGGAGGAGCGCGAGCCGTTCGTGCTGGAGACCAGCCTCCCCGGCGTGTTCGCCGCCGGCGACGTGCGCGCGGGCTCGGCCAAGCGCGTGGGCGCCGCCGTGGGCGAGGGCTCCATGGCCGTGCAGCTCATCCACGAGTACCTGCGCGAGCGGTGACCCTCTCCCCCGCGCATCCCGGTCGTTCGTTCCTCACGACCCGGACCGCGGGAGAGGGGAAACACCCCGGCACCGGGCGCGACACTGGATTTCGAGCAAGTAGGGGGTGGCGCAGTCGAAGCCTCGCGCGGTTTGCGAGGCTTTCCGCCGTTGTTGCCGCGGCTTCAGCCGCCTGCAACCCTCGCAACCCGTTGCACGCCATCGGCCTGGAAACTCCGGAGCAGATGCCGCGGAACGGGAAGTGCACGGTCCGCACGGCGGAGCTTCATCCACCCCTGACGGCCCGGGAGCGGGCGAGCGCGAGAGAAGCATGTTGCAGGACAAGCGCGGCGATCCCCGCCTCTCCCCCCGGCTGGCCAGCGTGGTGGAGCGCAACATCAAGGCGCTCCTGGCCCGGCGGCAGCAGGACGAGCGCGAGAAGAGCCTCCAGGACAGGCTGGCGGACCGCATCACCCGCTTCACCGGGAGCATGCGCTTCGTCTACCTGCACCTCCTGCTCTTCGGGGGGTGGATCGTGATCAACCTGGGGTGGACGCCGCTCAGGCGCTTCGACCCTTCGTTCGTGGTGCTGGCGATGGCGGCCTCGGTGGAGGCGATCTTCCTCTCCACCTTCGTGCTGATCAGCCAGAACCGCATGCAGGCGCTGGCCGACAAGCGCGCCGACCTGGACCTGCAGGTGAGCCTGCTGGCCGAGCACGAGGTGACGCGCCTGGTGCAGCTCGTCACCGAGATCGCCAGGCGGCTGCAGATCGAGGAGTCGCGCGACCCGGAGCTGAAGGAGCTGGCGCGCGACGTGGCGCCCGAGAAGGTGCTGGACGAGATGGAGCACCACGCCCGCAACTTCCAGGCGGTGCCCCGCAGGGGCGAGCAGTCGGACTAGCTCGGGGGTCTATCGGCGCGGCCGGGGACCGGGACCGGTCCCCGGCGGGCCGGCGCTCAGGCCGGCGTGTCGCAGTCCAGCCGCCGCGAGACGGGCCGGGCGCGCTCCAGCAGGCCGGCCAGTTCGCCGTCGCCCGCCTCGTCCCACCCGGCGGGGATCGGGGTCAGGCGCCGCTTCTCCTCCCCGTTCTCGAAGCAGAGCCAGCCCATGCCCAGGCTGGCGGAGAGCCCCACGACGGTCCCGCTGCGGCGGTCGGTCCCGCTCCTGCGCTCCGGCCCCGAATAGGCGTGCACGCCGCCCCGACGCCGCTCGGCGCTGCGCCGCTCGGGTCTGCCCTGCAGGCGCTGCGGGACCACGTCCCACACTCGCCACTCGTTCCCTCGTTCGTCTCGGAAGTTTTTCAGTGCCATCGTCTTAACTCATGCGCTGGGACCCGTCCCGTGATGCAGGTCGCGTGCCGCCGAGAGGCTGCTACAAAAAGGTGTCGCAGATCCCGTAAGTCGTTGTGAATCACAAGTTTACGCGCTGGCTGAAATCTCTCGCCCGGGGCGGGTGAGCCCGCGGCGACAACGGCAAAAAGCCCGCCTGCGCGGGCTCCTTCGGCGCACTTCGCAGGTGCGGCGTGGAGAGCGAGCGCCGCGCGTGGGGGGCAGGAGAGGGGGTCGAGGCGAGGAAATCCCTGGCGGTGGGCGAATCGCCGTCCAGCTTCGGCGCAGGCCTTGCGGAAGGGTCGCCGCTTGACCCTCATACGGACCCGACCAGGAGCGTGCGACGATGGCCGAGCCAGCCGGTGGCGCCCAACCCGCGGGGCCCGCGGGCCCGCCCGCCGCCCCTCCTCCCGAGCGGCGGGGGCTGATCGGCAGGCTGCTCCGGCGCAACCGCATCTTGAGCGAGCGCGAGGCGGAGCTCAGGGCGCGCGAGACCGAGCTGCTCGACCGGCTCTCCACCGCGCTCGGGCGCTTCGGGCCCGACATCGAGGAAGACGACCTCCGCCACTTCCGCCAGGCGCGCGAGCAGCTCGCCGGGCTCTTCATGCTGGTGATCGCCGGCGAGTTCAACTCGGGGAAGTCCTCGTTCATCAACGCCCTGCTGGGCGACCGCGTGCTCCCCGAGGGGGTGACGCCGACGACGGACCGCATCAACCTCCTCAAGCAGGGCGCCGAGGCCGGCGAGCAGATGCTGGAGGCGTACCTGCTGGAGCGCACCCACCCGGCTCCGCTCCTGGCCGACCTCAGCATCGTGGACACGCCCGGCACCAACGCGGTGATCCGCGAGCACGAGGAGCTCACCCGCGACTTCGTCCCCCGCTCCGACCTGGTGCTCTTCGTCACCTCGGCCGACCGGCCCTTCACCGAGAGCGAGCGCGCCTTCCTGGAGCAGATCCGGCAGTGGGGGAAGAAGATCGTGATGGTGATCAACAAGATCGACCTGCTGGAGAACCCCGCCGACCGCGAGCAGGTGATCGGCTACGTGCGCGAGAACGCCACGAGCCTCCTGGGCGAGACGCCCGAGGTGTTCCCCGTCTCGGCGCGGCTGGCGATGGCGGCGCGGCAGGCGGGCGACGAGGTGGGGTGGGAGAAGAGCGGCTTCGCGGCGGTGGACCACTACCTGGTCAACACCCTCGACCAGCAGGAGCGCGTGCGGCTCAAGCTGCTCAACCCGCTCAACGTGGGCCTGCGCCTGGCGGGCCGCTACAAGGAGACGGCCTTCGAGCGGCTCAAGCTGCTGGCCGACGACGTGGCCACGCTGCAGAACATCGACACGCAGCTGGCCGCCTACCACCAGGAGATGCTGAAGGACTTCGGGCCGCGGCTGGGGCGCCTGGACGCCATGCTCAACGACATGGAGCTGCGCGGGATGCGCTTCTTCGACGAGAACATCCGCACGGGCAACATCCGCCGGCTGATGCGCTCCGACCAGATCCGCCGCGACTTCGAGCGCGAGGTGATCGGCGAGACGCCGCGCCACATCGACGAGGAGGTGGGGCGCATCGTGGACTGGATCGTGGAGCGCAACCTCCGGCTCTGGCAGGACCTGGGCGCCTACATCGAGCGGCGCAAGATCGCCCGGCACCGCGAAGGGATGATCGGCGAGGTGGGCGCGGGGTTCAGCTACAACCGGCAGGCGCTGCTGGACTCCATCGGCCGCACGGCGCACGAGGTGGTGAGCACCTACAACCGCGAGGCCGAGGCCCAGCGCCTGGCCGAGGAGGTGCGCGGCGCCGGCGGGGCCACGCTGGCGGCCGGCGCGGGGATCGGCCTGGGCGTGCTGCTCACCGCGCTGGTCTCGGGGTCGCTGGCCGATTTCACGGGGATCCTGCTGGCCAGCACCATGGCGGTCACGGGGCTCTACGTGATCCCCGCCAAGCGGCGCCAGGCCAAGGCCGACTTCGCCAAGAAGGTGGCCGAGCTGCGCAAGCGCCTGGACGAGAGCCTCACCCGCCAGGTGCACGCGGCGATCCAGGACAGCACCGAGAAGGTGAACGAATCCATCGCCCCGTACCGCCGCTTCGTGCAGGTGCAGCAGGAGCAGCTCAACGAGGCGCGCGCCGAGCTGGTCACCGCCGAGGACGCGCTGCTCCGGCTCAAGCGGGAGATCGAGGGGACGTAGGACCGAAGTGCGTGAGTGCGAAAGTTCGAAAGTGCGAAAGTTCGAAAGTTCGAAAGTTCGAAAGTGCGAAAGTGCGAAAGTGCGAAAGTGCGAAAGTGCGAAAGTGCGAAAGTGATTCGCTCGCACGCCGCCGATGAACCGTAGGGGCGAGGCATGCCTCGACCGCCCCCGCCGCACGCGGATGCCACCCTGACGCGACGAAGCCCGCCTCGCAGCCCCGCGCAGGCGGGCTTCCCGTCGTTCCAGCCGCGGGTTCACCCGCATTCCGCCGCCGCATTCCCTTCGCATCCTCCTCGTCTGCATTCGTCGTCCCACCGCGCTCCCGCCCCTCTCCCGTTGACGCCAGCCGGCGGTGGTATATAGACTTACGCTCCTCCCCACGTCATCCCGAGTTTCCCCGCGGTGCCGACCCATGAGCCAGACCCCCGCGCTCCAGATCCCGGTCTCCGCCGACCCGGCCGCCTCGCTCGTGCAGGAGAGCCCGCGGCAGGCCGTTCCACTCGCCGCCGAGTGCGTGAGCTGCGGCGCCATGCTCACGGGCGCGTACTGCCAGGCATGCGGGCAGAAGGCGATGGGCCGCTTCACCTTCCCCAACATCCTGCAGCACCTGGTGACCGACGCCCTGGACCTGAACAAGGGGCTGCTCTTCACCGCGTGGTCGCTGCTGCGCGACCCGGGGCGGGTGGTCCGCGACTACGTGGCCGGGCGGACCGTGCGCTACACCAACCCGGTGAAGTACCTGCTGATCGTGGTGACGCTGGTGGTGCTCGTCTACGTGCAGATGGGGGCGCTCGACGCGATGATGGCGGCCCTGAAGCCGGGCACCGACCCGTCCGCCGAACTGGCGAAGAACCCGATGGGCTCCTGGATGGTGGGCCACCTGAACGTGATGATGCTGGTGGGCCTGCCGTTCCTGGCGGTGGCGTCGTGGCTGGTCTTCCGCCGGGCGCGGCTCAACTACGCCGAGCACCTGATCTTCAACCTGTACGTCTACGCCCAGCAGAGCCTGATGAGCCTGCTGCTGGTGACGCCGCTCTTCGCCGCGGGCCAGGTGGTCCCGGGCATCGTCGTCCAGTGCCTGATCACGCTGGGCTACTACGCCTGGGCCGCCTCCGGCTTCTTCCAGATGCGCCCGCTCCCCGCCTTCCTCCGCACCCTCGGCGCACAGATCGTTGGCGGGCTCCTCAGCGCGGTAGCCGGCGGGATCATCGGCGCGGCCGTCGCGCTCTCCAAGCTGCTGTGATGTCGACGCGGTGAACCGATCAGGGGAGAGAAACAGCGCCCCGGCGGCCGATGCGGCCGCCGGGGCGCTTTCGATTTGTGAGCCGACCGGCCCGTCGTCAGGTTCCGTGCTCGGGATTCGAGCCCCGGCGCATTTCGGCGAGCATCTCGTCCAGCCCGACGCCGCGGAAGAGGGATTCGCGCTCTTCCGTGTAGTTTCCGGAGCCGGTGACGAACTGGTTCAGGAAGCGCATCGTGTTCGCCACGCCCATCTCACGGGAGAGGACGTGAATGGCCTGGCGGGTGATCTCGTGCAGCGGCTTCACCGGTACGATCATCGCTCAATCTTCTCCTCAGCTCCGTGGAAGATCGAATCCACAGCCCCCGTACATATCGCTTCCACCCGATGATGTCATTCCGAGGAGGAACGACGAGGAATCTACTCGACCATAGCGGAAGATTGCTACTTCGCGCAGAACTTCTGGCGGGAAGGTTTCGCGCGACATGGCCGGCCACCAGCAGCGTCGAGTAGATCCCTCAGGCGCCGCCTGGCTTCGGTGCACGCGAGGTCAGGTGCGCCGGCGCCTTCGGGATGACACCAAGGCCAATTTCACGATATGAGAACGCCCCGGCGGCCGATGCGGCCGCCGGGGCGCCTCACGTCGCGAAGTCGGCGCGCGCTCAGTAGATGTAGACCGGGGTGCCGACCTCGACCAGGCCGTACAGCTCCTCCAGCGGCTCGTCGGCCACGCGGATGCAGCCGTGCGTGGCGGGGAAGCCGATGGCGAGCGGGTCGTTGGTGCCGTGGATCAGGATCCCCTCGCCGGTGTCGAGCTTGAACTTGCCCAGCACCTCGGGGATCTGCCGCTGGATGGTGCCGAAGGGCGGGATGTACATGATCCCGTCCCACATCAGCGGGTGCTCGCGCGGCAGGGGCTCGAAGGCGCCGTCCTTGAGGATGCCGAGCGTGTCGCCGCGGCGCACCACGCGGCCGCCTTCGGCGAGCTCCACCCCGCCCGCCGGGAACGGCCGGACGCGGCGCGCCATCCCCCAGTAGTGCCAGTCGGGCGGCACCCAGAACGGGTTCTCCTCCTTGCCCAGCACCCGGCGGGGCCCGCGCGGCGTGGAGAAGTCGTAGCTGTTGTTCCCCTTGCGCGCCACGCCCATCCCCACGCCCACGGGGGTGTTGATCAGCGTGTCGCCGTCCTCGTCGATCAGCCACAGGCGCCGCTCGTAGATCGACACGAGGATCTTGCGCCCGGTGATGCGGTCGGCCGCGCGGCGGTGCCGGTTCCACTCCAGGCTGTCGGCGCGCGTCTTGGGGCTGGTGGGCGCGGGATCGGGGTTGGGGATCCCCAGCCGGCGCAGGCGGTCGGTGATCAGCTCCTCGCGCGTGACCAGGCCGCGGGGGCGGTTGTCCACCGGGGCGCCGGAACCGGGGCGGGTGGTGGTGTCGGCCACCGCAACCACCTGCTGCTGCGCTGCCAGGGGCGCGGCCGCGGCGGCCGCCAGGAGGGCCGCCAGGGCCCAGCGGGTGTGGCGCATCAGGTCCTTCATGCTGCGGGTTTCAGAGGCTCAGGATTCGTCCAGCCGAGCCGGGGCCGGGAGCACAAGCGAAAATCGTGCACCCGTTTACGATAACGAAGATCCCCGGCCACGCCAAGCTTCTCCCTCCGCCGCGCGTCCCTCGCACCCTGAACGCGGTGCGTCGTCCTGCAAGCTTTTCCGCGGATTGCGGCGAAGTCGAGGGACCCGGAACAGCGGGTCTCACACAGAGACACAGAGGCACAGAGAACTTCCAAACCGCAGTTTCTCTGTTTCTCTGTGTCTCCGTGTGAGGCCAGCAGTTTTCTTTTTTGTTTACCGCCAGATCACTCGCGGTCCCACTCGATGCGCGCGTGGCGGGTGCCGGCGAAGCGGGCGCGCAGCTCGCGGAGCGCCGCCCGGCGGGCTTCGGCCGGGCTCTCGGCATCGACGGCGAGGGTGCCGCGCACGCGGTAGCGCACCGCGAACTCCTCCACGATGCGCCCCGCCGCGCCCGCGCGCGAGACGTCCAGCACCTCGACCCGCGCCTCCGGCCACGCCGCGCGGAGCTCCTTCTCCACCTGGTGCTCCGCGTCGGCCACCCCGTAGGCCGCCAGCTCCACCCGGCCGCCCCCCTTCAGCGCGACCACGTGCTCCGGCATCAGGGGATGCGGATCGAGTCCCTCGGCTCCGGGAAGGAGTCGGGCGGCGGGGGAGGCGGCGGAGGAGGCGGCCCGATCAGGATGGTGTCGGTGAACGCCGGCCGCTGCATCGCCGCGCGGATGGCGGCCAGGCGCCGCTCCGCCGCCTGCCGGTCGGCCTGGTTCACCGTCACCTGGACGAAGCGCTCCAGCGCCGGCACCGCCCCCGCCGTGTCGCCCATGGCCAGGCGCGCGTCGGCCAGGTGGCTGTAGAGGAGGTCGTAGGTGTTGTCGATGCGGATCGCCTCCTCCAGCAGCTGCGCCGCCTCGCCGTGGCGCCCCATGCGGATCAGCGCGAAGGCCAGGTGGTCGCGGTACATCACCCGGTCGGGGTCCAGCTCCACCGCCTGCCGGAAGAGGTCGGCCGCCGCCGGCGCGTCGCCCGCCTGCAGCAGCTGCATCGCCTGGCGGTCCACCCGCGGCGCGTCCTCGGGGGTCAGCGTGTCGCCCGAGACCAGCGTGTCCTTCGAGGCGCTGTCGGGCAGCCCCGCCAGCGGGTCCTCGCGCGGGCCGCCGCGGCCGTTCACGTTCTGGTACGCCAGGACGCCCGCCGCTCCCAGCACCAGCGCCAGCAGCACCCACACCAGCACCGGCACCCCGCGCCGCTCCGGCTCCAGCCTGCGCCGGGGCGGCGGGATCACCGGCGTCGGGCGCGGCGGTCCCGCCGGCGGCGGCGGCCCCGCCCCGCGCCCCGGCCCCGGCGGCGGCGCCAGCATCGTCCCGCCGTCGTCGCCCGCCAGCGCCGTGCGGTCGTCGTCCGCGTCGCCGGTCACCACCGCGCCGGCCACCGGCGGCACGGCCGCGGCCACCGCCGAGCGCTCCACCGGGCGCAGCACCGCGTCGACGGCGTCGGCGAAGGCGCCCGCGTGCGGGAAGCGCTCCGCCGGGTCCGGCGCCAGCGCGCGGCGGACCACCGCCTCCACCTCGGCCGGCACCGCGGGGTTGCGGGCGCGCAGCGACGGCACGGGCACCGCCACGCCCACCGCCATGCGGTTGCGGTCGGCCTCGGTGAACGGCTTCTCGCCGGTGAGGAGCTGGAAGCCCAGCGCCCCCAGGCTGAACACGTCCGAGGCCGGGGTGAGCCGCGCCTCGCCGGCCAGCTGCTCGGGCGAGGCGTAGGCGGGCGAGAGCGGGGCGCGGCCGTCCTGGGTGAGCGCCGTCTGCGTGTCCTCGTCGGCCATCACCTTGGCGATGCCGAAGTCCAGCACCCGCACCTGCATCTCGTCGCCGTCGTGCCCCTCCACCAGGAACACGTTGCCGGGCTTCACGTCGCGGTGGATCACCCCCAGGCGGTGCCCCACCGCCACCCCGCGCGCCGCCTCGCGCAGGATGCGCAGCGACGTGGCCAGCGGGGGCGGGCCGTGCTTCTGCAGCCGCGTGGCCAGGTCTTCGCCGCGCAGCAGCTCCATCACGATGAAGTCCAGCCCCAGCTCGGGGTCGGTGCCGTAGTCGTAGACGGGGACCACGTTGGGGTGGTGCGGGAGGCGGGCGGCGGCCGCGGCCTCGTGGCGGAAGCGGGCGCGCACCCGCTCGCGCAGCTCCGGGTCGCCCGCCGTGGCCGCGGTGATCACCTTCACGGCCACGGGGCGCCCCAGCCGCTCGTCGGTGGCACGGTACACGGCGCCCATCCCGCCCCGCCCGATCACCTCCTCGATGCGGTAGCGCTCGACCAGCACCCGCCCCCTCAACAGCGCTTCGATTCCCGCCATCTCAGCCCGGTCGCCTCTCGTCTTCGGGACTCCGCCGAACTACCTCGCACTTCGCACTCAGCACTTCGCACTTCGCGCTTCGCACTTCCACTGCAGTTTGGGCATGTCCCCGCTGGCGCGGGGCCGGGCTGCGCGCGCCGTAGGGCAGCAAACAACGCTGCCCAACGGCGCCGGGCCCCGGTCGCGCCAAACCCCACGGCGCGCCCGTGTCCCGGCCCTCCGGGCGCGCATCCCTCATGCGACTGCACGGGCGAGGCAGGCCTCGCCCTACGGAAGATCCCGCCGATCCGCGCCCATCCCCGTCATGTCCACCCTCTCCGAAGTGGGGAGAGGGTTGCCGCTCCAAGGCGGCAGGTGAGGGCCGCCCGCGGCCGCGCCGATGCCCGCTGTCCGCGCCCGATCCCCGCGCGCGAGGGGTGTGTTACCCCAGCCGGGTCGCGTCGGGGTCCACCGCCACCGCGTCTTCCTTCCCGGCGTCCCCCTCCTCCCCCTCCTCCCCGCCCCCGTCCCCGCGCGTGTCCACGATGCGCAATACCGGCCCGTGCTCGCCGATGCGCATGGGGACGCCGGGGCCCACCCACTCGGTGTGGTCGAGCACCAGGTCCTCCAGCTTCAGCTCGCCCTTGCCGCGGTTGGCGCCGGGGACCTCGCGGTCGCCCACGTGCAGCGGGTTGAGGCCCACGTTGTAAACGGTGAACCCCGGGCGCTCCCCCCGCGGCGCCCACACCAGCGCCAGCTGCCGCCGGCTCACGTGCGGCGCGTCGGTGATCGCCACGTCGCTGCGCATGGCGGGGTTCTCCGTCATCCGCCCCACCGTGGTCATGGGGGTGGGGATCGGGAAGCGCTCCTTCTCCGCCCCCTCCTCGTCCTCCACCGCCAGCGCCCAGCGCTCCCCGTCGTAGCGCGGGGTCGGCGGCGCCAGGCCGTCCAGCCGCGTCGCGTCGGGGTCCATCGACGGCTCGGACACCCGCACCGGGGCGGGGCGGGGGGCGATCACCGTCGCGCTCCCCGCCTCCACGCGCACCGGCTCGGCCGGGCGGGCGGGCGGTGCAGGAGACGGCGTCGGCGTGGACGGCCGCTCGGCCTCGGGCGGCGGCGGCGGGGGGAAGGGCTCCGGCTCGGGCTCGTTGGCCTTGCGCACCGACACGCGGAAGAGCGGGGCGCCCGGCGCGCTCGCCACCCGGAGCTTCACCCGGTACTCGCGGTCGTAGAGCGACCCGTGGCGCATCACCGAGTCGGTCAGCTCCTCCTCCAGCTCCGCCGCGATCGGGCGGATCGCCTCGGCCACGTCGGGGCGCAGGCTCACCACCAGCACGCTCTCCGGCAGCAGCTTGGCGTAGCGGTCGGGGATCGCGCGCAGGTTGTCGCGGTCGATGTAGTCGCCCAGCGCCAGCTTGATCTCGGGGACCGCCTCGCGCAGGAAGGTGTCGAGCAGCGGCTCGTCGACGGCGCTCTCGGGGGTTCTCGGGCTCAGCTCGCTCATCGCATCCACAGGGTCGGTGCTCAGGAGTTCTGACGGTTCCCAAGTCCTTGGTCCTTGGTCCTTGGTCCTTGGTCCTTAGTCCTTAGTCCTTAGTCCTTAGTCCTTAGTGCCAGGTGCGCAGATCTCCGTCCGGTGACCAGGCACTGAGGACTAAAACACTAAGCACTAAGGACTAAGCACTACTCACGGCTGCCGCCCCTTCGGCGCGGCCGGCGCGGGCGGCGGCACGGCGGCGGGCGGGACCGGCGCCGGCGGCGGCATGGGAACGATGGCGCCCGCGCTGTCGGCGCTGGCCGGCAGGCGGCCCGCGGTGTCGGGCGGCATCCGCGCGCGCAGCGAGTCCACCGACTGCCTGAGCGTGGCAACTTCCGCGGCCCGGCCGCGCGCCTGCAGGGCGGTCCACAGCGCGAAGGCCGCCAGCAGGAGCGCCAGCAGGGCCAGCGCGGTCGCGAGGCCCCCCAGGCGGGAGCGGCGAGGATGCATCACGTCGTCGGGCGGGTTGAAGGGTCCGCGGGGCCGGTCCAGCGTCGCGTCGCTCGACGTCGACGGAGGAGCGTACGCGCCGGGCGAGGCGAGCGTGGGCGACTCCTGCGTCATCGTCCCGTCGTCGGGAAGGACGCGCACGGCCACCACCGTGTAGTTGTCGTCGGGGCCGCGCTCCTCCACCTTGCGCACGATGGCGTCGCAGGCCGCCGCCGCGCTCCCCAGCGCCAGGAACTCGCCGATCTCGTCGATGCGGACCGCCTTGGTCACCCCGTCGGAGTGCAGCACGTAGCTCCACCCGGCCTTCACGGGGATCCAGGTGGTGTCCGCCTCGCCGCCGTGGCCCACCGCGCGCTGCAGCCGGTTGGCGCCCGGCGAGTCGGGGATCTCGTCGAAGGCGATCTCGCCCGCCTCCCAGCGCGCGTACGCCGGGGTGTGGTCGCGCGTCTCCAGCCGCACCACCCCGTCGGGCGAGCGCGAGATGATGCGCACGTCGCCCACGTTGGCCGCGATCCACCCCAGGTCGCCCCCGCGGTCGGCCGAGAGCGCCATCACCGCCAGGGCGCACCCCATTCCCTGGCGGTCCTGCGGCTCGGCGCCGGCCGCGTGCGCCACCGCCTCGTCGGCCGCGCGCACGGCGTAGCGGGCCGCGTCGAGCGACTGGATGCGCCCCACCCGCAGCACCGCCTGGAGCGCCGTGTCGGCCGCCATCCGCCCGGCGCGCTGCCCGCCCATCCCGTCGGCCACCGCCAGCATCCCCGTGGCGGGGAAGGCCTCGACGGTGAAGGCGTCCTGGTTCTCGGGGCGCGGGCCCTGCCCGCTCGCCCCCGCCACGTCGAACACCAGCCCGTACGCGCGGACCGGCCCCGGCGACTGCGTGCTCATACGATCCGCACCCCCTCCGCCCCCGTCTCCTCCGGCGGCGGGGCGAGCGCGCTCTCCATGCGCTCCTCCTGCGCGCGCCGGTGGCTGATCCCCGCGATCACCCCCACCGCGAACGCCGAGGCCAGCAGCTTGGCCCCGCCGTGCGCCGCGAACGCCGCCGCCACGCCCGTCAGCGGGATCACCCGCACGTCGCCCAGCGCCGCCAGCCAGAACGGCACCCCGATCAGCATCGCCAGCCCGGTCACCAGCGTGCGCTCGAACGCCCCCCGCTCGCGCAGCGCCGCGCTGAGCAGTTCCACCAGGAAGTAGGTGTAGACCAGCACCAGCGTCACCGTCCCCGCCCACCCCCACTGCGCCGCCATCAGGGTGAAGAAGCCGTCGTCGGCCGCGTTGGGGGCCGTCTCGCCGTGGCCGCGGCCGGGCCCCTCGCCCAGCAGGCCGCCCGCCAGCACGTTGGCGTCGAACAGCTTGATCTGGTGCACCTTGTCGGCCCAGCGCTGCGCCTGCTCGGGCGCCAGCTGCGAGACGTCGCGGTAGGGGTCGTAGGCGAGCCCCGCGCGCGTCTTCGAGCGGTCGTCCAGGTTGAACACCACCGCGATCATCCCCAGCCAGACGATCATCAGCGCCGCCCCCCACCAGCCGCGCCGCGTGCCGACCAGCAGCATCGCCGCCAGCGAGAGGGCCAGCACCAGCGTGAGCCCCAGCTCGTGGATGATCAGGAAGGGGACGATCGGGAGCGCCCCGTACAGGAAGAGCAGGAGGAGCCGTCGGCGGTCCAGCACCCCGCCCAGCCTCGCCAGGTTGTACGCGTCGTCGGCCAGGAACGCGGCCCACACGCCCACGAAGATGGGGAGCAGCAGCTCCCACGGCGTGGTCCCGCCCACCTTCCCCGTGGCGCGCGCCTGGGGGAGCATGGCCAGGGCGAAGAAGACGACCAGCGCGGGGGCGAAGATCCAGATCCGCCGGTCGCGCAGCCAGCGCAGCACCCAGCGGTTGCGGGTCACCAGGAACCCGGCCAGCACCAGGAGCGGCGCGATGAACACGGGGAGGTACGTCGTGCTCTTGGCGACGAAGCCGCGCGTCTCGCGCTTCACCGCCTGCTCGAACGGGTCGGGGAGCGGCGGCGGCGGGCCCTGATAGACGGTCTGCTGCCGCTCCCGGTCGTACGCGCGGTCGATGGTGGACAGGCGCGAGCGGGTGGCCTTGAGGTCGTTGGCCTCCGAGCGCGCCTTCCCCCGCGCCTGGTACGACGGGTCGGTGAACGCCTGGAACTGCGCCGGCCGCGACAGGCAGAAGATGAGCACCGGGAGGACCACGATCCCCCACGCCCCCCGGTAGCCCAGCCGCTTGAGCGAGAAGAGGACGACCAGCCAGGCCAGCAGCGCCAGGGCGTCGCGGAAGAGCGTGCCCCCCGCGCCGGGCGAGGTGCCGTGCACCGGCCAGACGCCCACGATGATGGAGAAGTGCGCCAGCGCGTAGAACACCGCCGCCAGCAGCAGCCCCCACCAGATGAAGCCCGGCAGCGCCCGCCCCGTCTTCTCCGCCTCGGGGACGTTGTACGGCTTCACCCGGATCGCCACGCCCATGGGGCCCGCGGGGCGGCTCCTGCGCCCGAAGCGCAGCCGGTCGCGCAGCGCCATCAGCGCCTCCCCTCTGCCCGGGCCGCCACGCGCTGCCGCTCCTCGGCGCGCGGGGCGGTGTACCGGGCCATGTAGCGCGTCATCTCCCCCGCGATCGGCGCGGCCACGCGGCCGCCCTGCCCGCCGTTCTCCACGTAGACCACCACCGTGTAGCGCGCCCGCCCGTCGGGCCCGTACATGAGCCCCGCGAACCAGCCGTCGGGGACGTGCCCGCGCACCACGTCGGCGGTGCCCGTCTTCCCCCCCATGTCCCACCCGCTCCCCTGCAGGATCGGGACGGCGCGGATGGCGGTGCCGCTGTCGACCACCGCCAGCATCGCCCGCTGCAGCTTCACCGTGGTCTCGGCCTGCATGATCCGCTGCCCCTCGGGGAGGTCGTCCAGGCGGTCCTGCTCGAAGGTCACCGGGAGCATCACCCCGCCGTTGCCGATCGCCTGCAGGAAGCGGGAGACGGCGATGGGGGTGACGTCCACCGGCCCCTGGCCGATCGCCGTCTGCGCGTACTCGAAGGCGTTGTAGCGCTCGCGCAGCCGCACCCGCGCGGGCGGCGGCGTCATGCGCTGCGTCCAGCGCTGGTTGGCCGTGTTCCAGAAGTCTTCGCGCGCCTCGGGGTTCTCGCCCGAGTACGGCTCGAAGCCGAAGCGGCGGAAGCCGTCGCGCACGGCGTCCATCCCCAGCCGGCGGCGCAGCTCGAACGCCATCATGATCGACTGCGTGTTGCAGCTGACCACCAGCATCCCGTGCGGCACGGAGAGCGAGGCGTACTCGTGGCTCTCGAAGTTGCGGATCGGCCGGCTCCCCACCTGGATGAAGGGCGGGCAGGCCCAGCGCTCGTCGGGCTGCCCGCTGTCCCACCAGAGCGCCGAGAGCGCCAGCTTGAAGACCGAGCCCGGCAGCGCGTAACGCTTGATCCCGTACGGCGCGTCCTCGGCCCGCCCCGTGGCCGCGTAGGCGACGAGCGCCCCGTTGCGCACGTCCTGCACGATGACCACGCCGGGCCGCCCCGTGGCCTGCAGGAGCTCCCACGCCGCGCGGGTGGGGCCGATGCAGAGGGTGAGCCCGAGGTCGGTCCCCTCGGGGTGCAGCTCGCCCTGCTCGGCCAGGTTGTTCGGCCGGCGGAGATGCTTCGTGAAGAGGCGCTCGATGGTGTAGTCGCGGTTCTCGGCCCCCGTCCCCCCGCCGATGAAGTTGGCGCCCCCCTCGCCCAGCGGGTACACGCGCGAGACCTCGCCGTCGCGCACGCCGTAGCGGGCCAGCGCGTTGGCGTCCTCGCCGGTGCAGTCCAGCATCCATCCGCGCAGCTCGGCGCGGTTGAGCTCGGCCAGGCGCGGGTCGCCGTACTTCGCGTAGCGCATCCGCCCGGCCTCGATCTGCTCGCGGTTCAGCAGCAGCCGCGCGTGGCCCAGGGCGTAGACCACCCCCAGCATGATCATGATCGCGGCGATGCGCTTCGCCCACTTCTCGCGGCGCTCGCGGACGGCCACGGCCATCCAGCGGAAGAGCGCGAGCACGGCTCCCACCCCGAAGAGGAGGAAGAGCCCGCGCAGGACCCAGTTCAGCAGCGTGTCGGCCACGGCGCTAGTCGAAGCGGGCGAAGCGCAGCACGGTGTTCCCCATGCGCACGGTGTCGCCGGGGCTCACCGCCACCTCCTGGTGGGGAGGGATCGGCTGCTCGTTGAGGAAGGTGCGGTTCTTCGAGTCCAGGTCGGTCACGTAGAGCCGCCCGCCGGCCGCGCGGAAGCGCGCGTGCCGCCCCGACATGTAGCGGTCGCCGAGCGCCAGCACCCCCGGCTCGGGCTTGCGGCCGACCACGACCTCGCCGTCCACGCGCACGGGGTCGCGCCACACCTCGCTGGAGACCACCTCCAGGAGCGCCCCGCGCCCGGGCGCGGCGCCGGGCCCGTACCCGGGCTGTGCGTACCCGGGCTGCGGCTGGGCGAAGGCGGCGCGCTGCGGCTCGGGGACCAGGGCGCGCTCGCCGCCGGGGACGGGCCCCACCGCGGGCGCGGGGGGCGGCGGCTCGTCCAGCCCCAGCGGCTTCACGAAGGCGAACTCGCGCTTGGTGTCCAGCAGGACCACCTCCACGCGCAGCCCCGCGCGGGCGATGCCGTTGTCCTGCGCCCACTGCGCGGTGAAGCGCCGCAGGTGGTCGGCCTCGTCGCGGGCGAACATGGCCTGGCTCATCCCGGGGGGCACCAGGTCGGTGGAGACGTAGACCCTGAGGTCGGGCGCCGTGCGCCGGTCGGCGTAGCGGCGGAGCGCCTCGCGCACCCCGTCCTCGAGCTGCTGCCGGAGCGTCGGGCGCAGGAACTTCCGGAAAGCGTTCAGCATGGGCGTTCGGTTCGGGTGTCGGCCGGGGCCAGCCGCAATATCAGGACCGGCGGAGTGGGACGCCAGACGAAGTGCGCGGGTGCGTGAGTGCGGAAGTGCGTGAGTACGAAAGTACGGAGTACGACATACGGGGTGCGCCGGACCGGGGGTGCGCTGCGCGCGGAGGCGGCTTCGCGATTCGTGGGACGGCGATGTCGGGTGTGCAGGTGTGGGTGAGCCAATGCGGGTGAACCCGCGGCTGGAACGACGGAAAGCCTCGCCAACCCCCGCGAGGCTTCAACTACGAACACCTCGAACCAGATCTGGACGATCATCGATACGCGCTGTCATTCCGAGGCCCGGTCACCCGGCACTGGCATCCGCACGAATGACCGCAGGGCCGAAGAATCTTCTCACCCTGGCAGGTGGGTTGGGCGCGGTAGCGACACGGATGCCCGCTCGCTCCATCCACCCGTTGTTTATCGGATCTGGCATTGCTCTCCAGACGCGCGGAGCCCCGCCCGCGCGGTGCGGACGGGGCTCCGGGGTTGGATCGATCGCCGTCAGGTCCCGCTGCCGATCACTCCCCTGCCGTCCTCGGTGGTGCCGCTGCCGATCGTCCCGCCGCCGTCCGACTCCGTACCGCTGCCGATCGTGCCGCCGCCGTCGTCCGCAGCCGTCCCGCTGCCGATAACTCCTCCGTCGTCGTCCGACTCCGTGCCGCTCCCCAGCGCGCCGCCGCCGCTGTCCTCCGTGCGGCCGCCGCCGCCCAGAGAGCCTATGCCGTCGAAGCGGGCGGACGGGTCCGGGGCGGTGGGCGCGGCGCCGCACGCGGCGGTGGCGAACAGGGCGATGACGATGGCGATGCGTCTCATGGGGTCGTCTCCGGCCGGGGTGGGCGGCGCACCGTCGTAGTGCGCGCTCCCCGTTCGACGCGGCCGCCGGCCGCCCGGTTCCTGTCGCGGGACAAAGAGGTGGCGGGCGAGACAAACTTCGCGGCGCGTCCGGCGGCGGGTCACGCGGAGCCGGTTCCCTCCTCGCCCGCGGCCGCCGGGAGCGTGAGGGTGAAGGTGGAGCCCTTCCCGACCTCGCTCTTCACCGTCAGGTCGCCCCCCATCCCGCGCGCGAGGTCGCGGCTGATCGCGAGCCCCAGCCCGGTCCCCTCCTGCGGGCTGGTGAGGTCGCGGCCGAGCTGCACGAACGGCTCGAAGATGCGCTCGGTCTGGTCGGGAGGGATCCCCACCCCGGTGTCGCGCACCAGCACCGCCACCCGGTCGCCGCGCCCCTCGCAGACGACCTCGACGCGCCCGCCGGCGGGGGTGAACTTGAGCGCGTTGGAGCAGAGGTTCAGCACGACCTGGTCGATCTTCGCGCCGTCGCCCACGGCGGCGAGCCCCTCGGGACAGGAGCGCAGCGCGAACTCGATCCCCCTCTCGGCGGCCTGCTGCTCGAGCATCGACACGATCACCTCGACGCACTGCCGCAGCGGGACGCGCGCACGCTCGTAGACGATCTGCCCCGCCTCGATCCGGCTGAAGTTCAGCAGGTCGTTGATGATGCTGAGCAGGTGCCGCTGGCTGCGCTGGATCTTGGCCAGGTAGTCCTGCTGCACCTCGGTCACCGGGCCGCCGATCCCCATCTCCAGCAGGTCGACGTAGCCGCCGATGGCGTTCAGCGGGGTGCGCAGCTCGTGGCTCATCGCCGCCAGGAACTGGCTCTTGGCCAGGTTGGCGGCCTCGGCCTCGGCCGCGCGGCGCGCCGCCTCCAGCGCCCGCACCTCGGCCGCGCGGCGGTCCGTCAGGTCGCGCGTGACCTTCGCGAAGCCCACCAGCTCCCCGCGCGCGTCGCGCAGCGCGGTGATCACCACGTCGGCCCAGAAGCGCTCGCCGTCCTTGCGGACGCGCCACCCCTCGTCCTCCACCCGCCCCTCCCGCTCCGCCTCCTTCAGCAGCCGCGGCGGCTTGCCGCGGTCTTCGGGAGGGTAGAACAGGGAGAAGTGGCGGCCCACGATCTCCCGCTCCGTGTACTGCTTGATGCGCTGCGCCCCCTCGTTCCAGCTGGTCACGTAGCCGTCGGGGTCCAGCGAGAAGATGGCGTAGTCCTTCACGCTGTGCACCAGCAGCCGGAAGCGCTCCTCGCTCTGGCGCAGCTGCTCCTCGGCCCGGCGGCGGTCCGTCAGGTCGCGGGTGACCTTGGCGAAGCCGACCAGGGCCCCCGACGCGTCGTGCAGCGCGGTGATCACCACGTTGGCCCAGAAGAGCGTGCCGTCCTTGCGCACGCGCCACCCCTCGTCTTCCAGGCGCCCCTCGCGCGCGGCCACCTCCAGCTCCCAGGCGGGCTTCCCCGCGGCTAGGTCCTCGGGCGGGTAGAAGGTCGAGAAGTGCCGGCCCACGATCTCCTCGCGGGTGTACCCCTTCAGCCGCTTCGCCCCGGCGTTCCAGCTCAGGATGTTGCCCTCGGCGTCGAGCGCGAAGATCGCGTAGTCCTGGACGCTCTCCACCAGCAGCTGGTAGAGCCCGGCGCCTTCCGGCGCGCCGCCGGCGCGCTGCGCGCCCTCGGCGAAGCCGGCGGCCTCGCGCGCCGCCTCGTCGCTCTCCGGCCAGTGGATGCGGAACGGATCGTCACCCTGCCACGCGCACATCGGTCACCTGTGAAAAGGGCGGGGGATGGTCCTGCGCGAACCTGCCGGACGCCGTGCCGGCCCGGAGCGGGTCGACGCCCCGGCGCGCCCGGAGACGGAGGAGATGCTGCATCCGCGGGGGCCGGTCGTCAACCGCCGGCGCCGCGGCCGCGCTCCGGCGGCGGCCCCGGCTCCAGCAGCCGGCGGACCTCTTCGAGAACGCGGCGGGGCTCGACCGGCTTCGCCAGGTAGCTCGCGCACCCCACCTCCATGGCGCGCGCGCGGTCGCCGGGCGACGCGTGGGCCGTGAGCGCCACGATGGGGATGTGCGTCGTGGACGCGTCGAGCTTCAGCGCGCGCGTGGCCGTCCAGCCGTCGATCTTGGGGATCGAGATGTCCATCAGGATCAGCGCCGGCTGGTCGCGCCGGGCGCGCTCGATCCCCTCCTCCCCGTCGACCGCCTCGATCACGCGGAAGCCGCCGTACGTGAGGATCGTGCGGTAGATCGCGCGGTTGTCGTCGTTGTCCTCCACCAGGAGGATCGTCTTCTCCACGGACTTCTCCCTCGGCCCGGGACGCGGGTCCCCGGGGGCACGGCCGTCGTGCACCCCGGCGGAGGCGCCGCCGCCCGGGCCGCCTCCGGGCGGGCTTACGCGCCCGGGATGGTGAGGATGAACGTGCTCCCCTCGCCCACGCGGCTCTCCACGGCGAGCTCCCCGCCCATGGCGCGCGCCAGCTCGCGGCTGATGGCGAGCCCCAGCCCGGTCCCCTGGCGGGCGCGCGCCAGGTCGGCGTCCACCTGCACGAACGGCTCGAAGATGTCGGACTGCCGCTCGGGAGCGATGCCGGGGCCGGTGTCGGTGACGGCGATCCGCACCCGTTCGCCCTCGTCCACGCACTCCACGGCCACGCTCCCGCCCGGCCCGGTGAACTTGATCGCGTTCGCGAGCAGGTTCAGCAGGATCTGCTCGAGCTTCTCCGGGTCGGCGCGGGCGAAGGTGAGCGCGCACGGCTCGGTCCGCGCGTAGGCGAGCCCCTTCGCCTGGAGCTGGGGCGCGGTGAGGGCCTCCACGTTGATCAGCACGTCGTCGACGGCGACCCTCCGGATGTCGAACTCCACCCGGCCGGCCTCCAGCTTGGCGAAGTTCAGCACGTCGTTGATGAGCCCCAGCAGGTGCTGCTGCGCCCGCTTGATGCGCTCCAGGTCGCCGCGCTGTTCCTCGGTGACCGGCCCGCGCACCCCCATCTCCATCAGGTCCGCGTACCCGCCGATGGCGTTGAGCGGCGTGCGGAGCTCGTGGCTCATGCTGGCCAGGAACTGGCTCTTGGCCAGGTTCGCCGCCTCGGCCTCGGCGCGCAGCCCCCGCTCGGCCTCGTACAGCCGGGCCCGCTCCAGCGCCGTGGCGCAGTGGCCGGCGACCGTGCGCAGGAAGGTGGCGTCGGTCTCGTCGAAGCCGCGCACGTCGTGGTAGCTGAAGCCGAGGGCGCCCGCCGCCTTTCCCTCGATCAGGACGGGGATGGCCGCGAAGGCCTCGTACCCCGATTCGCGGAACGCCTCCGCCATCTCCGGATACCGCGCCTGCCAGTCGGCGTACGAGCGCAGGGTGACCGGCTGGCCGGCCAGGACCGCGTCGGACATCGGCCGGCCGCCCTGCAGCGGGTACTCGGCGAAGCGGGCGGAGAGCGAATCGGGGTACCCCCGCATGGCCGCCGTGCGGAACCGGTCGCCGTCGGAGCTCAGCAGGGCGAGCGAGCCCGCGTCGGCGCCGACCGCGTCCGTCGCCTCGTCCACCACCACCCGGGCCACCTCCTCGGGCGTGACGGCCCGGTTCAGCAGCTCGGTGATCACCAGGAGGCGGCGCGCCAGGTCGGCGGCGCGCGCGGCGGCCGCGCCCGCCCGCCGCTCTCCCTCGTGCAGGCGCGCGTTGTCGATGGCCACCGCCGCCCACCCGGCGATCCCCACGGCGATCCGCTCGCTGCGCTCGGTGAACACGCCGGGGTCGGAGTGGCCGAAGAAGAGGCCTCCCAGCACCTCGCCCCCGCGCGACACCACCGGCACGGCCAGGTAGCTCTTCACCGGCAGGTGCCCCCGCGGCATGCCGTGGTACGGGGCGTTCTTCCCGTAGCGCGGGTCCCGTGTGATGTCGTCGCTGCGCACCACGCCCTCCCCGTGGAAGGTGGGGGAGAACACCGCGGTGTTGCGCGGCATGGGGAAGCCGGCGAACGCCTCGCGCGGCACGCCCGAGAGCGTGTAGAGCGTGTAGGACTCGCCGGATTCGTCCAGGACGTTGTAGAAGAACGCGCCGAACTGCGCGTCGACCAGCCGCGTGGCCGCGTCGGTGGCGCTCTGGACGATGCGCTCCAGGTCGAACTCGGCGGTCAGCGACGCCCCGATGCGGTGGAGGATCTCCACCAGCTCGGCCTCCTCCTCCCGGGCGGCCGCCGCGGCGAGGTTGGCGGCTGCGAGCTCCTGGTTCGCCTCCTCCAGCTCCTCGGCGCCGGCCTGCGCCTCGGCGAGCTGCTGCTCCAGCTCCGCCGCCTGCTCTTCGAGCTGCGTGGCCATCCCGGAGATCTGCTCGGCCTGCGCCTCGGCCTCGACGCGGGCGGCCTCGAGCTGCTCGCGCATCCGGACCAGGTCGGTCACCTCGACGGCCAGGGTGACGATGCCGGACACGCTCCCGTCCGCGGCGAGCAGGGGCTGGTAGGTGAGGCTGAAGAACCCCTCCTCGGGCTCGCCGTCGCCGTCGCGGTCGAACAGGATCCGCGAGTCGCTCGCGTGGTAGGGCTCGCCGGTGGCGTAGACGTGGTCGAGCCGCTCGAGGAGGCCCTGGCCCTGGAGCTCGGGGTACGCCTCCCGGGTGGCGCGCCCCAGCACGGAGCGGTCGCCCGCGAGCCGCTGCGCGAGCGGGTTCACGTACTCGATGTGGTGCTCCGGCCCCCGCAGCACGCTCACCGCCGCGGGGAGCACCGCCAGCACCGTCTCGAGCAGCACGCCGGGCGGCGCGGCCACCACGCTGGAAATCGGGATGGAGGGCGGGAGGTTCACGTCGTCTCCGCATGCGTGGACGGCCCGCCCTGCCCGCAGGCGAGGGGGGCCCACAAAGACCGCGCAGACCGCGCGCGCCGGAGAGTTCCGGCTTTCTACCCGGCCGGGCTTCCACCTTCCGGACGTGGGAGCATGATGCCGCGCAGGCGCTCGGCGACGCCCCGCGGCCCGCGCGGCACGATCACGACGTCGTGCAGCCGGACCACGTCTCCGGCGGCGGTGGCGTCACGGCCCGGCAGGACGAGGCTGGCGCGCGCCTCGACCACCTCCATCGGCCGGGAGCCGAACACCTCTCGCACGCTCCCGGCCGGGCCGGAGTCGTGCGTCGGCAGATCACGGTTCATCCGAAAAGCGAACCGCCGTGGAGGATCGTCCCCCGCGGTCGGGTGCCGAGGAAACCGGGTCCTGGAAAGCAGTCGTGACGGGCCCGCCGGACCGCGGGCCCGCTCCAACTGTTTCGGCGTGCCGCGGCGTGCAAGATGCGAGCCGAATGCCGGCCGCGGCGAGCGTCGACCAGGAACGGTGGCGTCCGGCGCTCAGGAGGGGGAATCGCCGTTCGGCTCCGGCTCGCGCAGGTACCAGGGGGTGTTGATCACCACCACCCGCGGCCCGCCCCGGAACAGGAGCATCCCCTTGAGCAGGGTGGCCCGGTGGCTGCGCAGGAGGAAGTGGTACCAGCGGCGCTCCACCAGCTCGGGGACGAAGACCCCCACGTAGCGGCCCGGGTTCTCGCGCGCCAGCGTGCGCACGTAGCGCAGCAGGGGGTCGAAGAACTCCCGGTACGCCGACGGCATCTCCACCAGCTTCGGCGGCGAGAACCCCGCCTCGCGGAACGGGCGCTCGACGTAGTCCCTCCACTGCGCCCGCAGCGGGTCCATGTTGGGCTCCTGCGTGAGCACGTGCACCACGTGCACGTCGGGCGACATCGACGCCGCCAGCCGGAGCGCCTTGCGCCCCACCCGGTCGAGCCGCTTGAGCGGGACCACGATCACCGGCGGCGGCGGCTCGTCCAGCTGCAGCGGCCCGTCCACCTCCACCTCGCGGTCGACGGCCTCGTGGTGGCGCCGGATGCGCAGGAACAGGTACAGGCACGCCGGCACCACCAGCACGGCCAGCCACGCCCCTTCGGTGAACTTGGCCACCACCACCACCACCAGCGTGGCCGCCGTGGCCGCTGCGCCGACGGCGTTCACGAACGACGAGCGCCGGGCGTGGGGCCCGCCCTCGCGCCGCCAGTGCGCCACCATCCCCGCCTGCGAGAGCGTGAACGCCAGGAAGGCGCCCACCGCGAAGAGGGGGATCAGGCGGTCGGTCACTCCGCCGAAGGCCACCAGGAGCGCGCCGGCCAGCACGGCCAGGATCACGATCCCCTGCGAGTACACCAGGCGGCGCCCCAGGTGGGCGAACTCGGCCGGGAGGTACTCGTCGAGCGCCAGCACCCGGCAGAGCCGCGGGAACCCCGCGAAGCTGGTGTTGGCCGAGAGCGCCAGCACCCCCACCACCGAGGCCAGGGTCACGTAGTAGAAGGCGCCGCGCCCCATCACCGCCCCCACCACCTGCGAGAGCACGCTCTGGTACCCCGCCGTCCCCGGGCGCGTGGCCCCGATCCCGTAGGCGTTCGACAGGAAGGCGATCCCCGCCAGGAGCAGGGCCAGGATGGCGATGATCGCCGTCAGCGTGCGCCGGGCGTTCACCGCGCGCGGCTCGCGGAAGATCGGCACCCCGTTGCTCACCGCCTCCACCCCCGTCATCGCCGTGCACCCGCTGGCGAAGGCGTGCAGGAGGAGCCAGAGGCCGGCGGCCGCGGCGGCGGGGGCCAGCGGCGGGGGCGGCGTCACCGGCTCGGGGCGGCCGCCCGCCGCCAGCGTCTTCGCCACCCCCACGGCGATGGTGACGCCCAGCGTGGCGACGAAGAGGTAGGTGGGGAGCATGAACAGGAGCCCGGCCTCGCGCACCCCGCGCAGGTTGACGATGGTGATGAGCGTGAGCAGGCCCAGGCAGAGGGGGAGCGTGTACGGCTGCAGCGGCGGGAACGCCGAGATGATGGCGCCCACCCCGGCGGAGATCGCCACCGCCACGTTCAGCACGTAGTCGACGGCGAGCGCGCTGGCCGCCAGGAGCCCCGGCCTGGCGCCCAGGTTCCGCGACGCCACGGCGTACGAGCCGCCGCCGTCCGGGTACGCCGCGATCGTCTGCCGGTACGAGAGGTAGACGATGACGAGCAGGCCGATGACGACGGCGCTGAGCGGCCCGATGTAGCGCGGGGCGAGCGCGCCGAGCGCCAGGAGCACGGTGAGGGCGGCCTCGGGGCCGTACGAGGCCGAGGCGAGCGCGTCGAGCCCCAGCACGGGCACCCCGCGCAGCGGGCCGATCTTCTGCTCCTCTTGCTCGTCCGAGCGCAGGCGTCTGCCGAACAGGAACGTGCGAAGGCTCACGATGGATGGGGCGCGGGTCGTCTCCTCTGTCCACAAAACGCACAGAGCGAACACCCGCATGCACCCGCCGTGCCCGCCGTCGAACAGGAGACGCCCGCCGCCTCACCTCAGCAGCAGGATGTAGATCGCGACCAGGAAGTCGAAGGTGGCGCAGAAGGGGGGGAACCAGCGGCGCAGCCCCGTGCGGATGCGCCGGGGGTGGTGCAGAAGGGCCCCTGTCAGACGTGGCGCCGGTCACACGGTGCCATTGCCGGACAGTTGAGAAGCGATACAACTCCGCGTGCCGACCGAACGCTGATCACCCCATCTTCAGAGCAGCAGACGGTGAGGGGGAACGGCAGGCGAGGTGAGCCGCGAACCGGAGTTCGGTGGAAGCGAGGCCGGGGAATCGTATTGTGCTGGCTACAGCAATCGCGTGCCGTCGGGCGCGGGATCCTGTCCGCGCTCTCCCAACCAGCCCAATTCCGTAAGGCGTTCCCACGCCTTGTAAACGTGCTGGGGCTTGAAAATCTGCTGCTTCCTGGGATTCCACGCATGCACAATCGTCACTGCTTCGTCGGTGTTCCGCGCAGACGGGGATCCATCCCGGCCGCCGTGAACCCCAGCCCAGTGCACTGTCGCGAGAAGCTCCATCCCATAAGGCGTCTCGAAGCCTTCGATCAACCTTGCAACTCGTGCAAGCCGCTGTCGGGATTCGGAGTCCCGAGCGAGAAACGCCTCGGCAGCCTCGACCGCGCCGGGGAGAAGCTCGATTTCGGCATCCGGGCGCTGGCTGTCGCCATAGCCGCGGATGTAGTGACCTTCCAGGCGTTCGAGGACCTTGTTCAGGTTGTGCGCGTACGGGCCGTAGATTCCGGCCTCGTAGCGCAACCGCAGCGGTTCACCGGCGGCCTGGAGGAAATACGCGAGCTTCTGTACTTCCAGCAGCGTGCGGCGGTAGTCCAGAGCGGCGTATTTCTCCATCAACATGATGAACAGGGCACGGGCTGCGGTCATCCGGGGACGCTCGGTGCGCACGGGCATCTTCGTGGCGGACGGAGCCCCAGCGGGTGCGTAAAGATGCACTTCAACCTCGGGGAGCGAGGCGAACGCGGCCTCGATACGCGGTCGGACCTCGTCCCATTCGAGCGCGCCGAGTCCACATCCGAGCGGAGGGATTGCGATGCTGCGGATCCCCCGCTGCCGGACTTCCTCCACCAGGGCCGACAGTCCCGCCTCGACGTCCTCCATCCGCGACTTTCCACGCCAGTGACGCTTGGTCGGAAAGTTGATGATGTAACGGGGCTGGATGAGCATCCCATGATCATGCACCAGCATTCGTCCGGGCGTCATTGCGCCGGTCTTGCATGCCGCTTCATAGGATTTGAAGTTCGCCGGAAATGCCTGCTTGAATTGCAGCGCGATGCCCTTACCCATGTAGCCAACACAATTTACAGTGTTGACCAGGGCCTCGACTGGCGCCTCGAGCAGATTTCCGCGTGCGATACGAATCACGTCGCCCCACTCCTCGGTCAATAATACCAGGCTCGCCGGACCCGGACCCTGGTGTCAGCCGCCACCGGGTAGGCGGCGGTGATGGATTCGACTCTTGCCTTCATAGCGTCGTTGAGAACCGCGATCCCCCCGATCGCTGACCAGGGGAGGTGCTGCCATACCAGGAACTCCGCTTGTTTACGACGTTGCCGGTCGTTGTCTTCAGGCGTATCCGCCCAGTACCGTTCGCCCACGATCTCCCAATCGACCTCAGCGAAGCGGTCCGGATTGTCGTACCAGTTGGTCAGCGCCGCCAGGCCATGTCCATCCGAGAAAACCCACGGCCGACCCGCAGCATTCACCCGCGCAACCGAGCTGACCAGGTATAGGATCGGGCTTTGGCCCTCGTTGTACCCCGCCACCCTGCCGGTGTGCAGATTCAGCAGCATCACCGACAGCGGCCCGAAATAGAAAGGTACGTAGTCGTGGATCGTGCCTCGCGGTCCGCACGGGATGGTACGGACGCGGCGACTCGCCTGCACGTCCGTGTTGTGAATGGTACGGTACGCCAGCCCGTCGGCCGGTGTGGAGTTCGGTGCGTGCAGTCCGCCACGCTGCAGCAGAGTGGGCAAATTCTCGACGTGTACGATCCGATACAGGAACCTGTCGGGGCGGGAGCCGCTGGAGCTACTCATCTACCCCGCTCTCTATATCGCACTCGAACTCGTGGGTGGGAGATTTCGGTGGCAAGGCGAAGATGTACAGTGAGGCCGCGCTGTGCAAGAGAACTGGTCTAAGGCAGGGCTGCACTGCCGCGTCGGAGACACGGAGAGATAGCTGCGAACAGCCTTCCCGATGTGCGAGGTGGCGACGCGGTAGCGGCACCGGAGGAAGCCGCCGCCGTCACCTCAGCAGCAGGATGTAGATCGCGACCAGGAAGTCGAAGGTGGCGCAGAAGGGGGGGAACCAGCGGCGCAGCCCCGTGCGGATGCGCCGGGGGTGGTGCAGCAGGTCCCACGCGCCGTGCAGCGCGAACCCGGCCACGGTCCAGAGCGAGGTCCACGACAGCCCCAGCATGGCCATGAAGACGAAGGCGAGCCCCGCCAGCGCCTCCATCGCCTTCACCCGCCGGCCGCCCTCGCCGGCCGCCACGCCCCAGTAGATGCCGCCGCTCGCCGCCAGGATCATCGCCAGGAAGTCCATGGTGACGTCGCGCAGCTCCATCAGCAGCGGGACGAAGAGCAGCGACAGGGCCACGCCGACGAGCGCGGGCTTCCAGCCGCCGCCGTGCTCGTGCACGTCGGCGGCGTCCGGAACGCCGGGTGCGGCTGCGCGGGTCTCGATGGTCATCGCGGCGAGGTGCGAGGGTTCGGATCGGTGATGCGCCGGGAAATCGGACCGTCTCCCGCCAGGCGCGCGGAGAGGAACGGGAAGACGCGCGTGCGCAGCCGCTCGCGGACGTGGCTGCCGTGCGTCCCCGGGTACAGCTCGAACGCGTGCTCGATGCCGGCCGAGTCGAGCGCGGCGTCCAGCTGCCGCACGTGGACGGGGATGTGCCGGAAGCCGTCCGACTCGCCCGCGTCGAAGGCGATCCCCCGCAGCCGCCGGAGCCCGCCTGCGTGCCGCGCCACGAACGAGCGCGGGCTCTCCGCCGTCCACCGCGCCAGCACCGGGTCGACGGGGACGAGCGAGTCGCCGCGCGCGGCGAAGGGGAGCGCCACGTACAGCGGCGGCCGGTCCGGCGCGGGGGAGAGCACCGCGGCGAGCGCGAGCTGCAGGCGCGTCCAGAAGAGCTCGGCCTCCGTCTCCGGCGGACCGGCGAGCGCGAGCGTCGTCTTCCAGGCCGGGTTGCCGCGCCACACCTCGTCCACCTGCTCCGGGCCCAGGCAGCACGGGCTCAGCGCGTACACCGCGCCGAAGACCTCCGGGTGCGCCGCCGCCAGGTGCAGCGCGCCGTATCCCCCCATCGACCACCCGGCCACCGCGCGCCCCCGGGGCCCGCGCACCGTCCTGAAGCGCCGGTCGACGTGCCGCACCAGGTCGCCCGCCGTGAAGTCCGCCCACCGCCCGGCCACCGGCGAGTTGGCGAAGAACGATCCGCCGTACGCGTTCTTGGCGTCGGGCATCACCACGATCATCGGCTGTGCCCCGCCCGCCGCCAGAAGCGAGTCCAGCAGGGCGCCGACGCCGAAGCGCTCCGTCCACTGCCGCGGCGAGCCGTCGAAGCCGTGCAGCAGGTAGACCACCGGGTAGCGCCGCCCCGACGCCGCGTACCCCGGCGGCAGGTAGACCGCGAGCGGCCGGTCCGGCGAGTCCCCCAGCAGGTTCCCCCGGAGCGCCGCCGAGCGCACCGTGTCGTAGACGATCGTCCCGCCGCCGCCCGCCGGCATCTCGACCGCCGGCCTCGTCGCGCACGCGGCGCAGAGCGCGAGCGCGGCGAGGAGAGGGAAGGGGCGTGTTCGGCGGGCGGTCGGCATCGCGCGAATCTATGCGGCCGCCGTCCCTTGCGCCAAAAGCCGTCGGACAAACCCACAACAACAGGCCTCACGCAGAGGAAGCAGAGGCAGCAGAGGAAACTTCGTAAAGTGGTGTGTTCTCTGCTAACTCTGCTGACTCTGCGTGAGAAAGTCTTTTACTGGCCCCGGTCGAGCACGTATCTCCTCTTCATATGCCAATGCCGGTGGAGCGGGACGACCTCCGGTCTTCTGCCCGGAGCCGCGTTGACGTACGACCGCTTCCGGACGGTCGGGACACGGGCGATTGATCGCGCCGGGGCCCGGCGGTATCGTTCGGCGGGCGCCGCGCCTGCGCCCGTCGCGACCCCCGCCGCCCCGCCGCCCGATGACCGACTTGCACGACCGCGTCACCGGCCTCTCGCCCGCCAAGCGCGCGCTGCTCGAGAAGCTGCGCGCCGCGCCCGCGCCGATCCCGCGCATCGCCGACGGCGCCGCGCCGCTCACGGCCGAGCAGCGGCGGCTCTGGTACCTCCTGCAGCTCGCCCCTGGCTACCCGGTCTACACCATCCCGCTGGGGTTCCGGCTGCACGGGCCCCTGGACGTGGACGCGCTCGCCGGCGCGCTCCGCGACCTGGTGGCCCGGCACGAGGTGCTGCGCACCACCTTCCGCGAGAGCGCCGGCATCCCCGTGCAGGTGGTGGGCGACGGCGCCGGCTTCGCGCCCGAGGTGGTGGACCTCCGGGAAGACGAGTGGGCCGAGCCCGAGGCCAACTACCAGACCGACGCCTTCGCCCGGCGCACCTTCGACGTGGGCCGCGGCGAGACCTTCCGCGCCCTCCTGCTGCGCGAGGGCGACGAGGAGGCCCGCCTGCTGCTGGCCGTGCACCACCTGGCGGGCGACGGCTGGTCGATGGCGGTGCTGCTGCGCGACCTGAGCGCGCTGTACGCGGCGCGCCTCGCGGGCGTCCCCGCGCGCCTCCCCGAGCTGCCGGTCCGCTACCGCGACTGGGCGGCGTGGCAGCAGCGCCCCGACCGCCCCCCGCCCGCGGCCGACGAGGCGTACTGGAAGGAGCAGCTGGCCGGGGCCCCGCACGTGCTGGAGCTCCCCCCCGACCGGCCGCGCCCGCCGGTGCAGGGGTGGGACGGCGCCAAGCATTCGTTCGACCTCTCCCCGCGGCTCTCCGACGCGGTGCGCGCGCTGGCCCGGCGCGAGGGCTCCACCCCGTTCGCGGTGCTCGCGGCGGCGTTCGCGCTGCTGCTAGGGCGCCACGCGGGGCAGGACGACCTGCTGCTGGGCACCCTGCTGGCCAACCGGCCGCGCCCCGAGCTGGAGCACCTGGCCGGCTTCTTCGCCAACACGCTGCCGCTGCGCCTGCGCCTGGACGGCGACCCCACCGCGGGCGAGCTGGTCCGCCGCGCGCACGCCGCGGCGCTCGGCGCGCAGGAGCACGCGTCGCTCCCCTTCGACCGCATCGTGGAGCTCTCCGGCGCGCGGCGCGACTTCAGCCGCCCGCCGCTGGTGCAGGCCGTGCTCACGGTCCCCGACTCGCCCGCCGGCGCCCTGTCGCTCCCCGGCGTGGCCGCCGAGCCGCTGACGCTGGACCCGAGCACCGCCATCTTCGAGCTGACCCTCCACGCCGAGGACCGCGGCGGCCGCTTCGCCTGCCTCTTCCAGTACGCGACGCAGCTCTTCGAGCACCCCACCATCGAGCGGATGGCGCGCCACCTGGAGGCCGCCCTCGCCGGCCTCGCGGCGGACCCGGACCGGCACATCTCGCGGATCTCCCTGGCCACGGACGACGAGGTGCGCGCGGTGGTGGCCGCGCTCGGCAGCACCCGCACCGCGGGCGACGGCCTCTGCGTGCACCAGATGTTCGAGTGGCAGGTGCGGGCGACGCCGGACGCCACCGCGCTGGCCTGGGGAGGCGAGGAGGTGAGCTACGCGGAGCTGAACCGGCGCGCCAACCGCATCGCCCACGCGCTGCGGCGGCGGGGCGTCGGTCCCGAGACGCGCGTCGGCGTCTGCCTGGAGCGCACGCCGATGCTCGTTGCCGCGCTGCTGGGGGTGATGAAGGCCGGCGGCGCCTACGTCCCACTCGACCCCGCGCACCCGGCCGCCCGCCACGAAGCGGTGCTCCGTGCCTCCGGCGCGACGCTGGTGGTCACCAGTCCCACGGCGCGCGTCGCTCTCCCCGCGACTCCCGACGTCGCCTTCCTCGACGCGGCGGAGCTGGAGAGGGAGGGAGGGCGAGACGACGATCCGCCCCTGAGCACCACGCCGGGGAACCTGGCGTACGTGATCTTCACCTCCGGCTCCACCGGCGGGCCGAAGGGGGTGGAGATCGAGCACCGCTCCGCCGCGGCGGTGCTGGCGTACATGCGGGAGCTGCTGGACGACGGCGAGCGCGCGGGCGTGCTCGGCTCCACCTCGGTGACCTTCGACGTCTCGGTGGCGGAGGTCTTCGGCACGCTGGCCTGGGGCGGCACGCTGGTGCTGGTGGAGAACGCGCTCGCCGCGCCGCCCCCCGGCCGCCTGGTGCGCTCGGCCGCGATGACCCCCACCGCCGCGGCGGAGCTGCTGCGCGAGGACCGCTTCCCGCCCGACGTGGAGACCGTGCTGCTGGGCGGCGAGCCGGTGCCGCTCCCGCTGGTGAGGGAGCTGCACACGATGCCCGCCGTGCGCCGCGTGCTGAACCTGTGGGGGCCCACCGAAGACACCACCTACTCCTCCTGCGCCGAGCTGGAGCCCGGCGCCGAGCGCGTCACCGTGGGCCGCCCGGTCACCGGCGGGCGTGTCTACGTGCTGGACCGGGCGCTCTCCCACGCCGGGGTGGGCGCTCCCGGCGAGGTGTGGACGGCCGGCGCCGGCGTGGCCCGCGGCTACGCGAACCGCCCCGCGCTCACCGCCGAGCGCTTCGTACCCGACCCGCACGGGCTCCCCGGCACGCGGATGTACCGCACCCTGGACCGCGGCCGCTGGCGCGAGGACGGCACCCTGGAGTACCTGGGCCGCGCCGACGCCCAGGTGAAGGTGCGCGGCTACCGCATCGAGCTCGAGGAGGTGGAGCAGGCGCTGGCCGCGCACCCCACCGTCGCCGAGGCCGCGGCCGCCGCGCAGGGCGAGGTGGGCGGCGAGCGGCGCCTGGCGGCCTTCCTGGTGGCGCGCGGGGGGGAGCGCCCGGCCGCGGCCGAGCTGCGCGCCTTCCTGCGCGAGCGGCTCCCCGAGTACATGGTCCCCGGCGCCTTCGCCTGGCTGGACGCGCTGCCGCGCACCTCCAGCGGCAAGCTGGACCGCCGCGCCCTCCCCGAGCATGAGGGCGAAGACGCGGCGCCTGCCGCGCCGTACGTGGCGCCCCGCGACGCGCTGGAGGAGCGGCTGGCGGAGATCTGGCGCGAGGTGCTGGGCGTGGAGCGGGTGGGCGTGCACGACGACTTCTTCGACCTGGGCGGGCAGTCGATCCTGGCCACCCGCCTGGCGGCGCGCGTGCGCGAGGAGCTGGGCTTCGAGCTCCCCGTGGCCGAGCTGCTCACCGGGCCCACCATCGAGCGGATGGCGCGGGTGGTCGCGGGGAGGAAGGGCGCCGCGCGCCTGCCGCTGGTGCCGCTGCAGACCTTCGGCGAGCGGCCGCCGCTCTTCGTGGTGCACCCCGCCGGCGGCCACGTGGTGTGCTACCGCGACCTGGCCTTCCTCCTGGCGCCGGAGCAGCCCGTCTTCGCCCTGCAGCCGCGCGGCATCGAGGACGGCGGCCAGGCGCCGATCTCCGCGATCGAGGAGATGGCCGCCTTCTACGTCGCGGCGGTGCGGGGGATGCGGCCGGAGGGGCCGTACCGGGTGGCGGGGTGGTCGTTCGGCGGGGTCGTGGCGTGGGAGATGGCGCAGCAGCTGGCCGCCGCCGGGCACGAGGTGGACCTGCTGGCGCTCTTCGACACCGCCCCGCACACCCCCGAGGGGATGATGATCAACGCGGGCGACCCGGCCGAGATCGTGTGGCTGACGGTGGCCGGGCTGGCCGGGCACGCGGCGGCGGCGCGGGTGGACGTGGACGAGCTGCGGGGGCTGGAGGGGCGCGAGCAGGCGCTGGCGATGCTGCGCAAGATGGACCTGCCGCGGCTGCTCCCCGAGAGCCGCGTGGACGACGTGCTGGCGCTCACCGCCATCCGCGCCGCCAACCTGCAGGCGCAGGCCGCCTACCGGCCGAGGCCCTACCCGGGGCGCCTGACCTACTTCCGCACCGCCGGCTCCGACGACGCGCGGGGAGGGTCGCCGGGGCTGGAGTTCTGGGGCGCGCTGGCCGAGGGGGGCGTTACCGCGCACCGGGTGGCGGGGAGCCACGGCACCATCCTGCAGGAGCCCTACGTGCGCGAGCTCGCCCGCGCGATCCTGGCCGAAGGGGCGCCGGGCGGGTGAACCCGCGGCAACAACGGCGAGAAGCCTGCCTGCGCAGGCTGGTTCGGCGCGGGGGCGGCCCTCGGCGTCGGCAGGCAGGGTCCGCAGGCGCGGAGCGCGCGGGCGCAGCCCGCCAGTCCGCGCAGGCGGACTTCGTGTGGTTGTAGCCCCGGATTTCAATCCGGGGATGCGGGCGGACGGGATTTCGATTCAACCCTGGGACCATCGCCGGCGGGCGGCAGGACCCCGGTCCACCAGCCCGTGTATCCAGCCCCGCCGCGGGGGATGGCGCACAGGTTGCAACCCCGCTTATGCTTACGCATCGCCCGCCGACGGCGGGTCCGTGGTCCGCAGTCCCTTTCGACACCCCAGGATCCATGACGCTCAGCACCGGCGCGCGCACGCTCGCGCTGTTCGTGGTCCCGCTCGCGCTCGCGGCGTGCGCGGGCTCCCGCACGCCTCCTCCCGCCGCGGAGCCCGTTCCCCAGGCGCCGCCCGCGCCCCCGCCCGCGCCCGTGCGCACCGACCTCAAGTACGTGGTGGTCGACGTGGAGCACAACGAGCTGCGCTTCATGGAGGGCGAGCGGGTGCTCTGGCGCGCCCCGGTGGGCACGGGGACGGGGTTCCGGCTGTCGACGCCCGGGCGGCGCTGGCAGTTCACCACGCCCAGCGGCCAGCGCCAGGTGCAGACCAAGCAGCTCAACCCGCCCTGGTACCGCCCCGACTGGTGGTACCACGAGAACAAGCTGCGCGTCCCGCGCCCCGACGCCCCCGAGCGCCGGCAGGAGGGGGGGCTGGGGGCGGCGGCCGTCTTCCTGGGCGACGAGCTCGCCATCCACGGCACCGACAAGCCCGAGCTGCTGGGGCGGCGCGTCTCGCACGGGTGCATCCGCCTCTCCAACGCGAACGCGCTGCGCCTCTTCCACAACGTGCAGGTGGGCACGCCGGTGCTGATCGTGGGCGAGGCCCAGGTGCTGGGCGAGCAGCCCGACAGCGTGGCCGCCTTCACCCGCTCGACGCGCCGCACCGCCACGCGCACGCAGATCTACCAGAACCCGCGCGCCCGGCTCTCCACCGAGGCGCTCCTGGCGCGGCTGGACCGCGAGCTGGGGCCCCAGGCGCCCGACGACTCGTCGTGGACGCTCACGGCCGGCGCGCTGCTGGAGCGGGGGCTCAGGGAAGACGCGCCGGCGCTGCGCGGGCTGCTCTCGCGCGCGGGGACGGCCACCGGGCTGGCCCGGCGCCGCGAGTACGCCACCTTCGTGGCCGACGCCTTCCACCGCGGGGCGTTGCGCACGGTGGTCTCGCTCAACCGCATCGCGCCCGAGGCGCGCGAGCGGGCGGTGCAGGACATCGTGGAGGCCACCATGTCGCTCTGGCACGGGCCGCTCGACCAGCCGCTCACCCCCTGGCCCACGCGCCGGGTGCCCAGGGAGCGGCTGGGCCCCGAGGGGCAGGCGGGGTGGACGGCGCTGCAGGCGGCGGAGGACCGCTACCGCGAGCGCTGGGCGCCCGCCACCCTGGTGCGGTCGGGGCGGCGATGACGGCAGGGGGAGACCGGCTGCTGGGGCTGCAGGACCTGCACTGCCACACCACCATGTCCGACGGGCACCTGTCGCTGGCCGAGGTGGTGGAGACGGCCGCCGGGCTGGGGGTGCAGGTGGGGATCGCCGACCACGTCTCCACGCGCAACCCGGGGATGATGGTGGCGAGCGAGGAGGAGACGCGCGCCTATCTGGACGCGCTGGAGGGGGCGCCGGTCTTCCGCTCGGGCGAGTTCTGCTGGTGCGACGACCTGTGGCGGACGCTCCCCGAGGAGGTGATGGAGCGCTTCGACTACCGGATCGGCTCCAACCACGGCTTCTGGCTCCCCGACGGCTCGGTGGCCTCGCCCTGGTGGGAGAAGCTCCCGGCGCCGTGGGACGCGAAGCCGCGCAAGCTGATGGACCTGATGGTCGCCAACCTCTGCGACATGGTCCGCACCATGCCGATCCGCATCGCGGCGCACTCCACCCTGATCCCGCCCGCCTTCCTGGCGCTGGAGGGCGACGTGCTCGCCTGGTGGACGCCGGAGCGCGAGGACCGCTACGTGGAGGCGCTGGCCGGGAGCGGGGTGGCGCTGGAGATCTCCAACCGGTACCGTCTCCCCCACGACCGCCTGCTCAGGAAGGCGAAGGAGGCCGGGGTGCGGTTCACGCTGGGGAGCGACGGCCACAACGCGCGGCAGGTGGCGCGCCTGGAGTGGGCGGCCGAGGCGGCGCGCCGGGCGGGGATCGGCGACGCGGACCTGTTCGTGCCGGAGAGGAGGGCGAACGGCGGAGGGTGAGCTCGAGAGGAGGAAATCCGTAGGGGCGAGGCCTGCCTCGACCGGCGGATGCCAGATCCTGCGCCGCAGGCAGCCACTCGCGCCGGGGCCGCCCGTCTTCGGACTCGCAGGCTCGCCCCTACGGAACGGCGGGACGGCGGATGCGGATCGACAGGAGGCGGGGCGGCGGAGCACTTCGTGCGGAGGGGGAGCGGGCGGTGCATCGGAACGACGATCCTGACGGCGGAGGAGGGGGGATGGAGCGCGAGGACGAGCTGCGGCGGGGGATGGCGGGTGCCGGGGACGACGCGCGGGACGCGACCCGCGACTCCGGGCTCGGCGGGCAGCCGGCGGCCGGGGTGCCGGGGGCCGAGGTGCCGAAGACCGGGCCGGGGACCGGGGTGCCGGCCGGCCGGAGCGAGGCCGCGCCGCCGCCGTCCGACGTCCGCTGGGGGGCGGGCGAGTTCGACGAGGAGGACGACGACGACCGGGTGGCGCGCAACCAGCGCGACCCCGGCGCCATCCGCGCCGAGGACACCGAGCCCTACATCGGCCTGCAGTACGTGGCGCGGCTCTTCAAGGTGGTGGCGATGGTGGTGATCGTGGCCCTCACCGCCGAGATCGTGGCCGCGCTGGCGATGGAGGGGCCCGACGCGCTCTTCCCCCTGTTCCTGGAGGTGCTCCAGGGCGCGGTGCTGGCCGCGCTGCTCTGGGGCGCCAGCGACCTGACGCTCCTCTTCATCGACGTGGGCCACGACGTGCGCGCGGCCCGGGTGCTGCTGGGCCGCATGTCGGCGCGCATGGGCCCCGAGTCCACCGGCGGGGGCGATCCCCGGCGCCACCCGCGCGACGGGGAGCGGGGGAGCAGCGGCCAGCGCGGCTGAGGTGGGTGCCCCTCTCCCCCGGCCCCTCTCCCACGAGGGGAGAGGGGAGCACTGCAACACCTCGGCGCTTCGCGCGACGGAACGACGGGGATCGGCGCGGGGTGGTTGGCTGTCCCCTGTAACCTGTCCCCTGCACCCTGGGGTTGCGTGAGGGATGCGCGCCCGGAGGGCCGGGACGGCGCCGCCACGGGGGTATCATGGCGGCGGCGGCCCGGCGCGTTTGGGCACAGTGGTATCGTGCCCTACCGCGCGCGCAGCCCGGCCCCCGGCACGGGGGACACGCCCGAATCCGCAGTTCAAGTCTTTTCGTCCTCAATGCTTGATCCCTGGTGAGCGAGACGGAGGAGGGGGGCGTCCCCGCGGCGCTGGAGGGGGTGGTGGTGGTCCTGTGGCAGACGCAGGACTACGTGAACGTGGCGGGGACCATCCGCGCGATGAAGAACTTCGGGCTCGCGCGGCTCCGGCTGGTGAGCCCGGCGCTCTGGGACCCCTGGCGCATCGAGGGGATCGCCCACGACACGCGGGACGTCGTGGAGCGCGTGGAGCTCTTCGACGAGCTGGACGCGGCGCTGGCGGACGCGTCGTTCATCGTGGGGATGACGGCGCGCGAGCGGCGGGCCAAGCGCGCGGTGGTCCGCCCGCGAGACCTGGCGCCGGAGCTGCTGGAGCGCGCGGCCGCCGCGGCGGCGGGCGAGGCGGGGCCGGTGGCGCTCCTCTTCGGGCGCGAGGACAAGGGGCTCCCCAACGAGGCGCTGGACCGCTGCCACCGCACCTGCATCATCCCCACCAACCCGGAGCACGCCTCGCTGAACCTGGCGCAGGCGGTGCTGGTGATGGCGTACGAGCTGTGGATGGCGGCCGCGGGGGCGGGGCAGGGCTTCAAGCCGCCCCGCCGCGACGCGCCCCCGCCCACGGCGGAGTTCCTGGAGGTGGTGTTCGCCGACCTGGAGCGGGCGCTCTGGGCGATCGACTTCTTCAAGACGCGCAACTCCGAGAGCGTGATGCGCACGCTGCGCGAGCTGGTGCGCCGCGCCGACGTGGACGCGCGCGAGGCGGGCTTCTTGCGCGCCATGGCCATCGAGGTGGTGAAGTACCTGAAGCGGAAGGGCGTGTACGAGCCGACCGATAGTGCCTAGTGCCCAGGGCCCAAGTGCCCAGGAACTGCCCGAACCAGTGCCGGAGAAGCAGTTCCTGGGCACTGGGCACTTGGGACTGGGCACTGCCTGACGATGATTGTTGCCCCGCCTGGGTCTCGCGCATACCATAGGCAACGCTCCGCGGTCGGCGCCCGCGCGCCGCGCGCCAACATTCCAGCCGGGAGGATGCGAGCATGTTCTACACGACCGTGGTGAAGGTGGTCGCGGAGGGGTCGAACCGGCCGCTGCCGGGCGTGCGCGTGTCGCTGTACGACAAGGACCTGTTCTCGCCGGACGACCTGCTGGGCACGGCCGACACCGACGCGGAGGGCGAGGCGCGCTTCCGCTTCACCGCCGACAAGTTCGCGGGCGACGAGGACTCGGTGGGGCCGCGCGGCGAGTTCCCCGAGCTGTACGCGGTGGTGCACGCGCCCGACGGCTCCGAGGTTTGCTCCACGCGCGAGGACGCCAAGGACAACCTCCCGCGCCGCCACATCACCATCACCGTTCCCGCGGACGCGGCCCGCACGCACGGCTGGGCCGCCGCGGGCTGACCGATGCGCGTCCTGCGCGTCTCCGGCCTGCGGGGGGCGGCGCTGCTCGCGGCGGCGCTGGCGCTCGCGCCCGCGGAAGCGGCGGCGCAGGAGCTGGCGCCGGGGACGCGCGTGCGCGTGACGGCGCCGATCGCCAGCCGCAACTCGCGCTTCGTGGGGACGGTGGCGGCGGCCGACAGCGCCCGGCTCACGGTGCGGCTGGACCCGGCGGTGCGGCAGGCGGTGCCGGGCGACTCGGTGGTGATCCCGCGCGCGCTGATCCGCCGGGTGGAGGTGAGCCTGGGGCGCTCCGTGGCGCGGCGCTCGCACGCGGCGGCCACCGGCGCGGTGGCGGGCGCGTTCGTGGGCGTGGGGCTCGGGCTGGTGCTGGCGGAGCGCCACAACGACAACGAGGAGCAGACGCTGCACAACCCCTGGGAGACGGCCTCGGTCACCGGCCCGCTCGGCGCCGCCGCCGGCGCGGCGGTCGGCTACCTGATCGGGCAGCGGGCGCGCGAGGAGTGGCGCCGGCTGCCGGGGTACGCGTCGGTGGGGGTGCCGCCCGGCGGCGGGATCGCGGTGGCCGTGAGCCTGCGACGGTGACAGACCCCGAAAAGCCTCACACGGAGTCAACGGAGGAACCCCTCGTGTTGTTCTCCGTTGACTCCGTTTCCTCCGTGTGAGGCTTTTTTGACATTTACAAACGAGAGAGGCCGGCCCTGGCGAGCGGGGCCGGCCTCCTTGTTTGTCGATGGTGAGTGTTACGGGCGGAAGCCGAGGGAGGTGTAGACGTTCAGCTCGTGGCGGTCGGGCTCGTCGAGGGGGTAGCCGACGCCGGCCGTGAGGCGGAGCGCGGGGAGGCGGATCAGGTTGAGCGCGGGGGTGGTCGCCGTGGTCTCCACCCCCGCCACGCGATACCAGTCGTGGTCGTCGCCCCGCGCGCCCCAGTAGTAGGCGGTCAGCCCCCGCAGGTTGGTGCTGGCGCGGTAGAGGAGCACCTCGCGCCCGCGCGCCACCCCGAAGCGCGCCGCCGGCATCTCCAGCCGCTGCGACAGGACGGCGTCGTCGAAGAGCTGCTGCTGGATCCCGCCCGCCGCGAAGCGCTCCCACTCCGGCGCCCCGTCGTTCACCCGCCCGTACGTCACCTGCCCCTGCGCATTCAGCCCCATCATCGTCACGCCCACCGCTCCCGTCGCCAGCCCGCGCCGCCAGCCGTCCCCGCCCGTCCGCCCCGCGGAGCCGTGCAGCGCCAGCGCGGCCCCGATCCCCTGCCGCCCGCGCGTCCAGGTGAGCCCCGTGGCGTGCTCGGCGAAGGCGAGGAGGCGCGTCCCGCCCTCGTCCCCGCCCAGCTCGACCTCGCCCGCGGAGACGCCCGCGCGCAGGCGCCGCCGCGACGCCACGCCGCTCCAGGGGTGCTCCAGGTACAGCGTGCCGCCCCGGTACTCCGCGTCGAGCCCGGGCGGGACGGCGAGGTCTGCGGGGAGTGACCGGAGCCGCGACGGGTCGTGGGTGAGCCAGAACGCCTCCGCGCCCACGGCCGGGAGCCAGCCGCGGTAAACGGAGGTGAGCGAGGCGCCGCGCGGGAGCCCCCGGCTGCCGGCGCTGCCGCGCACGAGCAGGGTGAGCCGGCCCACGGGGTCGCCGTTCAGCAGCCCCACGCCCCCGGTGCCGCCGTCCGCGCCGTAGGCGCTGGAGAAGAGGAGGCGCGTGCGCCGCGGCCCCAGCCCGTACTCGCGCGGCGCCGGGAGGGGCGCGCGGGGGAGCGTGTCGGGCGCGGCGGCCGGCGCGGGCGGGGCGGCTGGCGCCAGCCCCGGCGCCAGCGCGGCGACGGACCCCGGGCGGGCGCTGTCGGGGTGGACGCGCATCAGGTCCAGCCCGCCCGCGTGCAGCGACAGGTAGAAGACGTGCCCCGTCCCCGGCACCGGCTCGGGCGCCACCGCCGCGCCGGTCACCCGGGTGAGCGGCGTCTCCTCCCCCGTCCGCGCGTCGATCACCGCCAGGTTGGCCACGCCCCCGCGCTCCGAGACCGCCACCAGGCGCGGCGGGCCGGCCAGCCACGCCGCGTCGTAGCGGCTGGCGCCGTCGTCGGGGCCCACCAGGCGCAGCGCCCCGCGCGCCACGTCCCAGAGCGCCAGCCGCCAGCGCGCGCCCTCCTGCACCGACACCGCGATGCTGCTCCCGTCCGGCGAGAAGCGCGGGCGGTAGAAGACCCCGTTCGGGGGCGCGTCCGCCAGCACCGTCACCTTCCCCGACGCCAGGTCCACGCTCACCAGGTCGCAGCTCCCGTGCAGGCAGCGCACCGCGGCGGCCGTCTTCCCGTCCGGCGCCGGGTCCGCCGACTGGATCCCGGCGCCGCGGGTGATTCGCCGCACCTCGCCCTTCCTCCGCCAGCTCCACGCGAACAGGTCGGGCCGCGTGGCGCCGCCGGGGAGCGGCTCCGCGCGCGTCACCAGCACCCCGCTGCCGTCGGGGAGGAAGCGCGGGTCGTCGTGCCCGCGGCCGTTCACGGGGTAGAGCGTGGCGAGCGCCCGCTTCGGCCGCGGGCGCCAGCGCACGTCGGGGACGTCCTGCGGGTCGCGCTGCAGCAGGCGCCGGCGCGCCGCGGCCGCCGCCGAGTCCCCCGGCTCCTCCGCCGTCTTCCAGACGACGACGCGCGAGGGGCTGCCCGGCGCGCCGCGCAGCACCACGGCCAGGTGCTGCCCGTCGCGCGAGACGGCCGGGTCGCCCGTGCTCCAGGCCAGGCGCTGCACCGTGTCGCCCGCCACGATCCCGGCGGCCTCGAGCGCGCGGCGGGCCTGGAGGGCGCGCTCGGTCAGGTCCACCGTGAAGCGGCCGTACAGCTCGTGCGGCGGCCCGCCGTAGACCCCCGCGAACGCGTCGGCGAACGAGCGGTCCTGCCGCGCGCTCATCCGCCGCCACAGGTGCACCAGGCTGCTGTCGCCGCGCTGTTCCGCCAGCCACTCCAGGAACGCCGACCCCGCCAGGTACGCCATCGCCCCGCCGTAGAAGCCGCCGCTCGCGCTCAACTGCCCGTACGTCGGCAGCCGCCCCTCCAGCGCCCACTGCCGCAGCACCGCCGCGCGGATCACGCTGTGCGGCCGTCCCGCCCCGGTGAGCTTGCCCTCCACGTACGTCGCGTACCCCTCCGTCACCCAGCGCGGCGCCTTGCGCGCCACCGGCCCCACGCGCACGGGCGAGAGCCCCCACAGGAAGCGCTGCCGCGGGTTGCGCGTGGGGCGGGAGAGGTGCGCCACGTGGGCGAACTCGTGGACGACGAGCTGCTCCGCCGCGTCGCGGTTGTGCCCCAGGTTGGAGCGCGGGTCCGGCGGCGTGGGCCACAGCGCGATCGCCGGCTGGTCCAGGAAGGGAAAGGCGAAGCCGTTCGCCTGGCTCGACGGGTCCTCCACCACGATGGTGACGCGCTTCGGCGGCGCGTAGCCGACCAGGGCGGCCACCTCCGCGTGCACCGCCTCCAGCCGCGACACCACGTCCAGCGTCCACTCCGAGAGCTCCCGCGGGTAGTGCACCTCGAAGTGCTCCGTGTGCACCGTGCGCCACTCCAGGTGCGGCCGGGTCACCACCTGCGCCCCGGCCGCGTGGACGGCGAGGGCGGCGGCGAGCGCGGCCAGGCAGATCGGCTTCATCATGCGGTGTTCGGGGAGAAGGGCTCCGTCGCGGGCGCGGGCGCGAAGATTACGTCGGACAAACGATGAACGGCAACTGCGGATGCGGGCGTGTCCCTCCGCTGCGCTCCGGGCCGGGCTGCGCGCGCGGTAGGGCACGATACGACCGTGCCCAACCGCGCCGGGCCGCCGCCGCCACGAAACCCCGTGGCGGCGGCGTCCCGGCCCTGTCGGGCGCGCATCCCTCACGCGGACGTCCATCGCGGCGGTGAGTTTTCGTAGGGGCGAGCCTGCGAGTCCGAGCACAGGCGGCTACGGCGCGAGAGGCCGCCTGCCGCGAGTGAGCCGCCATCCGTCGGTCGAGGCATGCCTCGCCCCTACGAGGCTTCCGCTCCTCGCACCAAAGCCGTAAAGTCCACCCTCTCCCGAAGTTGGGCCCCGAAGTTGGGAGAGGGTTGCCGCTCCAAGGCGGCGGGTGAGGCCCCCCGCCGCGGCGCCGAAGCCCGCCCCGAAGTTCAAGACTCCCCCGACCGGCGCGTGGGGAGATTTCCCTACACCGCGTCCGGGTTGGTTGGATCAGATTGCCGCCCGGGTCCGCGGGAGGTGCCCGCCGGCGGGGGACGGCACAGGAGCGGGAGCGGCGATGGACACGCTGACGGCGGCCCGGGCGCAGATGGAGGTGTCGCTCGCCTTCCACATGGTGTTCGCGGCGCTCGGCATCGGCATGCCGCTCCTGATGGTGCTCGCCGAAGGCTTGTGGATCCGCACCGGGCGGGCGCACTACCGCGACCTGGCCCGCAAGTGGGCCAAGGCCACCGCGCTCACCTTCGCCGTGGGCGCCGTCTCGGGGACGGCGCTCTCCTTCGAGCTGGGGCTCCTCTGGCCGCGCTTCATGGAGCTGGCGGGCGGCGCCATCGGCCCCGCGTTCGCGCTGGAGGGCTACGCCTTCTTCCTCGAGGCCGTCTTCCTGGGCCTCTACCTCTACGGCTGGGAGCGCCTCACCCCCCGCGCGCACCTGCTCACCGGCGCCGCCGTCGCCGCCAGCGGCATGCTCTCCGGCGTCCTGGTGGTGGCCGCCAACGCGTGGATGCAGAACCCGGCCGGCTTCGAGCTGGCGGGCGGGCGGCTGGTGGACGTCGACCCGCTGGCCCCGTTCAAGAGCCCGGCGTGGCCGCACATGGCGCTGCACTCCACCCTCTCCTGCTACGTGGCCACCGGCTTCGCCGCCGCGGGCGTGTACGCGCTGGGGATGCTGCGCGGCCGCCGCGACGCCTACCACCGCGCGGGGCTCACGCTCGCGCTCGCGCTGGGGAGCGGGGCCGCGCTCCTGCAGCCCGTGAGCGGCGACCTGAGCGCCAAGCACGTGGCCGGCCACCAGCCCGCCAAGCTCGCCGCCTTCGAGGCGCACTTCGAGACCACGGCCGGCGCCCCGCTCACCATCGGCGGCATCCCCGACGCCGACGCGCGGATGGTGCGCGGCGCCATCCGCGTCCCCGGGGCGCTCAGCTTCCTGGCGCACGGCGACTTCGGCGCCACGGTGCGCGGGCTGGAGGAGTTCCCGCGCGAGCTGTGGCCCAACGTCGTCATCTCCCACCTCGCCTTCCAGGTGATGGTGGGGTGCGGTTTGGCGCTGATCGGGCTGGGCGCCTGGTTCTGGCTCGCGCGCTGGCGCCGGCGCGGGGGCGAGCCGGGGCGCTGGCTGCTGCGCGCGCTGGTGGCCGGCTCGCCGCTCGGCTTCCTGGCGCTGCAGGCGGGGTGGATCGTCACCGAGGTGGGCCGTCAGCCGTGGGTGGTCTACGGCGTCCTGCGCACGCGCGACGGGGTGACGCCCGTGGCCGAGGTCCCCGCCACGCTCTTCGGCTTCTCCGTCCTCTACCTGGCGCTGGGGATCGCCCTGGCCCTGCTGCTGCGCGGCCTGGCCACGGGCGCGCCGAAGGTGATGGTCGCGACCCCGAGCGTGGAGGTGGCGCATGCTCGCTGACCTGGCGGCGGGGCTGGCGCTGGTGGCGCTGGTGGCCTACGCGGTGCTGGCGGGGGCGGACTTCGGCGGCGGCATCTGGGACGCGCTCGCCCGCGGTCCGCGCCGGGCCGCCCAGCGCGAGGCGATCGCCCGGGCGATGGGGCCGGTGTGGGAGGCCAACCACGTCTGGCTGATCTTCGTGATCGTCCTCCTCTTCACCTGCTTCCCGCCCGCGTTCGCGGCGCTTGGCGTGGCGCTCTTCGTCCCCTTTCACCTGGTGCTGCTGGGGATCATCCTGCGCGGCGCCGCGTTCGTCTTCCGCGCGTACTCGCCGCAGGGCGCGCGCGGGGTGGAGCCCGGCCGCGCCGCCCTGCGCTGGGGCGCCGTCTTCGGCGCGGCGAGCGTGATCACCCCCGTGCTGCTGGGGATGTGCCTGGGCGCCGTCTCCGCCGGCGGCCTGCGGGTGGTGGACGGCCGGGTGAGCGTCGCGGGCACGCCGCCCTGGCTCGCGCCGCTGTCGCTGTCCACGGGCGCCTTCGCGCTGGCGGTGTGCGCGTACCTGGCCGCCGTCTACCTGGCGAACGAGACGGAAGGGCCGCTGCGCGAGGACTTCCGCCGCCGCGCGCTGGCCGCGGGAACGGCGGTGGTCGCCCTCTCCGTCCTCGTCCTCCCGCTATTGCACGCACGGGCGCCGCACCTGTGGGCGGGGCTGACGAGCCCGCGCGCCGCGCCGGTGGTGGGCGCGGGGGTGGCGGCCGCGCTCCTCTCCGGCTGGGCGCTCTGGCGCCGGCGGCCGCGGCTGGCGCGCACCGCCGCCGTCGTGCAGACCACCTGTCTGCTGGCGGGGTGGGGGATCGCGCAGCACCCGTACCTGATCTACCCGGACGTCACCGTGCACGCGGCCGCCGCGCCCGACGCCACGCTGCGCTTCGTGCTCTGGTCCACCCCGTTCGGGATGGGGCTGCTGCTGCCGTCGCTGTGGTTCCTCTTCCGCGTCTTCAAGGGCCCCAGTCTCGGGCTGACGGATCGCGCGGAGGGGGAGTTCTGAGCCTTGAGTCCTTAGTGTTTTAGTGCTTAGTCCTTAGTTGAGACACCTGAGCACTAAGGACTAAGCACTAAGGACTAAAACACTTGCAGTTCGACTTTCGCACTCTCGCACTCCCATGAGCGATAAACCACCCCCGATCATCATCGTCGGCGCCGGAATCGGCGGCCTCTCCGCGGCCATCGCGCTGCGGCGGGCGGGGTTCGAGGCCGAGGTGTTCGAGCGCGCGCCCGAGCTGCGCGAGGTGGGCGCCGGGATCAGCGTGTGGCCGAACGCCTCGCGCCTGCTGCGGCGCTGGGGCGTGCTGGACGGCGTGGTGCGCCGCGGCTTCGTCTTCACCCGCGGCGAGATGAAGAGCTGGCGCGGCAAAGTGCTGCACCGCATGCGCTTCCACGCCGGCGCCGCGCCGCACGTGCTCGTGCACCGCGCCGACCTGCACGCCGCCCTCGCCGAGGCGCTCCCGCCCTGGGCCGTCCACACCGGCGCCGAGTTCGAGCGCTACGAGGAGACCGCGGACGGCGTGCGCGCCTGGCTCGGCGGGCTGGGCGCGGCGGACGGGCAGGCGCTGGTCGGCGCGGACGGGCTCCGCTCGGCGGTGCGGCGCCAGGTGCTCGGCGACGGGGCGCCCGTCTACCGCGGCTACCCCGTCTGGCGCGGCGTCGCGCGGCTGGAGGGCGCGGAGCGGGTGGACACGCTCACCGAGTCGCTCGGAGCCGGGCAGCGCTTCGGCGTGGTGCCGATCGGGGGCGGGTGCGTGGCGTGGTGGGCCACCGCCAACGAGCCGGAGGGGACCGACGACGGCCCAAGCCGCCGGGAGAAGCTGCTCGGCCTCTTCGGCGACTGGCACTGGCCGGTCCCGCAGCTCCTGGCCGCCACCCCCGAGGACGAGATCCTGAAGAACGACACGTATGACCGCCCGCCGGTGCGCGGCTGGGGGCGCGGCCGCGTGACGCTGCTGGGCGACGCCGCGCACCCCACCACGCCCAACTTCGGGCAGGGCGGCTGCATGGCCATCGAAGACGCGGCGGTGCTGGCCGCCTGCCTGGCCGCGCGGCCGGACGACCTCCCGGCGGCGCTGCGCCGGTTCGAGCGGAGGCGCTACGGCCGCACCACGGCCGTCACCCGCCGGTCGCTCCTGTACGGCCGCATCGGCCAGTGGTCGAGCCCGCTCGCCGTGCGCCTGCGCGACGCCGCCTTCCGCCTGACGCCCACGCTGGCGAGCGACCTCACCCTGCGCCGGCTCTTCGCGTTCGACGGATGAGATCAGAGTAAAGCATCACACGTAGGAAACGGAGAACAACAGGTTTTCTCCGCTACCTCCGCTTCCTCCCGTGTGATACCGTCTCCCGGAATTCGCTGTGCATTGGGAAGCTGTCATTCCGAGTGGAGCCCGATGCGCTGGGCTCGCATTCGCCACCGAAGTCGGCCGGGCTCCCGAGGAATCTACCCGCGGCAGGCAAGAGGCCGGATCACTGCACAAAGCCAGCATCCGGACGGGGCGAGTAGATTCCTCGGGCGCCGCCCAGCTCAGGTGTGAAACCCGGATTGGTGCTGCGGCGCCGCTCGGAATGACATGGTTCGCGAGAGGACCGGATGTGGAATCCGGTCTCAGACAAATCGGCCGGGCCTGCGCAGGTTCTGGCCCGTTTCTCTCTCAGGCGCGGAACCGTGGCGCCCCTGCGGGGTTTACGCCGCGCCGCCTGACATCGCTCCACCGAACCGCTGGATCTCGCCGTGCGACTGAAGTACCTGCTCCTCGCCGTTCCCCTGCTGCTCGCGCCGGCCGCCTGCACGCCGCGCCGCCCGGTGGTCGTCGTTCCGCCGCCCCCGCCTCCGCCGCCCCCGGAGCCGGAGATCACGCCCGAGGAGGAGGCCGCCGCGAAGGTGGCCTCGGCCAGGCGGGCGTGGGAGCAGGGGACCGAGGCCGGGCGGCAGGGGCGGTTGAGCGACGCGGAGCGGCTGTACCGGCAGGCCACCGTGCTGCAGCCCGACACGCCCGTCTACCACATGGCGCTCGCCAGCGTGCTCCTCCAGCAGGAGCGCTGGAGCGAGGGCGCCGACGAGATGCTGGCCGGGATCCGCGCCGAGGAGGCGCTCCCCAACCCGAACCACCGCGTGCTGGCGGTGGACTACGAGCGCCTGATCCAGCTGCTGGACCGCCTGGGCCGCCTGGACGAGGCGCGCACCGCCCGCGAGCGCCAGCGCTTCCACCGCACCATGCGCGACGCCGCCCCGCCGCGGTGAAGGGCGGGGGGCGATCCTGGGCCCGAACGCACGAAAGGCCGCCCCGGGGGACGGCCTTTCGCGCTGAGGTGCAGGAGCGGTCAGGCGCCCATGCGCGTCACGTTCTCCGCCGCGGGGCCCTTGGGGCCCTCCACGATGTCGAACTCCACGGTCTCGCCCTCGGTGAGGGTCTTGAAACCTTCCTGCTTGATGGCCGAGAAGTGGACGAACAGGTCTCTGCCACCCTCGTGTTCAATGAAGCCGAAACCCTTGGCGTCGTTGAACCACTTCACTTTGCCAGTCGCGCGGGCCATCTCCTACTCCTGCATCTGCGGTTTGGATGAGCGCCGGTGCGGCAACTTCCGCACAACGACGTTGGTCGCGGGTCGCGCCGGTCATGGCGCGTTGGGGCGCCCACCCGCGGGGCGCAGAATCCTGTTCTCCTGGAATCGCCCTCAGCCGCCGGCGCGCGCGCTCCCGCCGCGCGGACGCACGAACGTCCGGGCCGGAAGCGGCACGGCCGGACGAAGGCGAACGGCGGAGATGTGAGATGAAGCCACGGCCCTAGCGGGGAGAAACCGAATCTGCGGAAGTACGATCCTGCCGACTTGCGCGGAGATCCTGAGGGGGAGGAGCGGACCGCTCCGGGAATGCCGACGGGAGAATGCCGTCTGAACCGCCCTTTTATAAGGCTTTAAATCTCGTATGTCAAGAATCTTGTCTCAGATTCGTCCCAAGCCGCCACTCTGTTCCCCGCCCGGCACGCGTTCGCCGGCGGCCCCGCGGCGCGCGCATCTCGTTGCGGGAGCAGAGGATCTGGGGAGGGCGGGAAACAAAAGATCCGGCCCGCCGCCGCGGCGGGCCGGATCGGCTTCATCCGTCGTCGAAGCGCTACCCCGCGGGCGTGGTGGCGGCCACGGGGAGGCGGATCTCGAAGCGGGCGCCGCCCAGCGCCTCGCCGGGGCGGTGGCGCACCCAGCCGCCCATCTGCTCCACCATCCACGCCACGCCGCTGAGTCCCAGCCCGCCCTCGGGGTCGCCCGTGTCGGCCATCGGCTCGAACAGCTCGGCGGCGCTCATGGGGTCGAGCCCCGCGCCGTCGTCCTCCACGTCGATGCAGAGCACGGCGGCCGCGTCCTCGTCCATCCGCCGCGGCTCCTCGAGAGAGACGTCGATCCACACCTCGCGCCGGCAGTAGTGCATGGCGTTGGCCAGCAGGTTCCACACGGAGCGGAAGAGGAACGAGGCGCGCCCGTGCACCTCCAGCGCCGGGTCCACGTGCGAGATCAGCCGCACCTCCACGGGCCGGGTGGCCGGGAGGAACCAGCGCACGGCGCGCTCCAGCACCGGGTACACCTGGAAGGTCACCTCGGGCGAGGTGGTGCGGCCGCGCAGCGCGTCGAGCACGTCGCGCAGCATGGCCCCGAGCTCGGTGCTGGTCTCCACCACGCGGTCCAGGTCGCCGCCGGGGGGGCGGCCGGCGCGCGCCTCGGCGGCGGCCAGGCGGGCGCGCATCTCCAGCGCGGCCATCCCCTCCGCCAGGTCGTGCAGCAGCTCGGCCGAGACCTGGCCGAACGCCTCCAGCCGCTCGCGCAGCTGGAACGGGGAAGCAGGGTCGTCGTAGGGGCGGAACCGGTCCATCGTGACCACCCGGTGACTCGAGGTGCCGCGCCGGGATGCCATGGGGAGGGCCCGGCGCGGGGGCGAGCGGAGCTCGCTTCGAAGTATAAAAGCCGATGCAAGGACGCCGCCAGTCGTCCGGCGGTCACTCCCCCGCCGGGGCCACCTGGAACCGGGCGGCCAGGGCGTCCAGCGTCGACGCCGTTCCGGCCGTGCGCAGGCTGGTCTCGGCGAGCTGCTCCATGGCCTCCTCCTGCGCCCGGCTCTCGGCCGCGGTCTCGCGCGAGCGTCCCTCCGACGCCTCGGCGATGGCCCGGATGCGCCCCACCCCGTCGCGGATCGCCTCCAGGGCGCCCGCCTGCCGCTCCACGTCGCGGCTGATCTGCTCGATGAAGCGCACGGTGCGCCCGAGCCCCTGCACGATGGAGCCGAGCGACTCGCGCCCCGACTCGGCCACGTCGCCCACCCCGCCGATCCGCTCGCTCCCGGCGGCGAGCCGCTCGCGCACCTCCGCCAGCGCGGCCGCCGTCTGGCCCACCACGCCCGAGACCTCGGCCGCCGAGGCCGCCGCCTGCGCCGCCAGCTCCCGCACCTCGCCGGCCACGATGGCGAAGCCGCGCCCCTGCTCGCCCGCGCGCGCGGCCTCGATCGCCGCGTTCAGCGCCAGCAGGTTGGTCTGCTCGGCGATGTCGCCGATCGTCGCCACGAAGCCGCTCACCCGCGTCCCGGCCGTCTCCAGCGCGCCCACGGCGGCCTCCAGCCGGCGGTAGTCCTCGCCGAGCTCCAGCAGCACCCCCGCCGCCCGCCCGATCCGCGCCGCGTGCGCCTCGGCCTCGCGGGCCAGCCCGCGCGCCGCCTCGCTGGAGCGCGCGGCCTCCTCGCGCAGGTGCTCGCCCTCGCGGCTCACCGTCTCCAGCGCCCGGCCGCTCGTCTCCACCAGGGCCAGCTGGTCGCGCGCCGCGCGGGCCGCCTCGCCGGTGCCGGCGCCGATGCGGCGGGCGGCCTCGCGCACCTCCTCGGCGGTGCCGGCCAGCTCGTCGGCCAGGCGGGCGAGCGACTGGGCGCGCTCCTGGATCTCGCGGACCGCCCGGCCGACGGTCTTCGACATGCTGTTCACCGAGACGGAGAGGAAGCCCAGGTCGTCCAGGTGCCGCTCGGGGAGGCGGGCGGTGAAGTCGCCCTGCTCGGCCCGGGCGAGCGCCTGCCGCACGCGGCGCAGGCGGCGCGTGTACGCCGCCGGGCCCGACATCGACAGCCACCCCGTCCCCAGCAGCACCAGCCACTCGATGAGAACGAGCCAGGGCGACGCGTCTTCGACACGGCCGAGCCCCAGCCAGCGGCCGAGCGGGTAGAAGAGGGCGGCGAGGGCGAGCTGCACCTGCGCCGCGCGCGGCATCCCCAGCGCGTATCCGCCCACGGCGAACACCAGGTAGGGGAGGACGAGGTAGCCGTGCGGCCCCAGCGCCCAGGCGAACCCGGCCATCACCACGGTGTCGAGGGCGACGATCCCCCAGAACTGCCAGGGGTGGAAGCGCCCGGCCCGCTCCAGCCGGTCGACCGCCAGGTTGCCGAGGAAGGTGGTGAGGCTGAGTCCCGCCGCCCACGCCCAGGTGACGGCGGTGGAGCCGGTGAGGCGCCCGAGGACCGCCAGGGCGACCGCCAGGAACACCAGCGCCCAGCGCATCACGATCGCCTGCCGGTGGCGCTCGCGCATCACGAGCACGCGCTCGCGCGCGAACAGCTCGCGAAGATCCGTCGTGCCGTCGTTCAAGGGTGTGGCGTGGCGAAGGGTACGGCGGGTGGGACGGCGGGCCGCGGGTGCGAGCGCAATGATGCCGGGCGGCGGCCGTAGTGTCAAGCAGAAACGGCGGTTGCGCCCAAAGCCGGTGGATAGCGCCGCACGGAGTCCCCAGGGGACCGGAACCACACAGCCTCACACGGAGTCAACGGAGTCAACGGAGGACCGAATGATTTTTCTCTGTTGACTCCGTGTGAGGCTCATGTTCAGCCGGATCCGGCGTGGGGCCTTCTCCCGATGCCGGGACGGAACTTTCAGCCTTGCCAACCCACTATCACCGCGCCGACATTCCTGTCGTGGCCGGCGCCGCGCCCCCGCGCGAGCACCCTCCCCCACTGCGCCGGCCTCCCACCACTCCACACGCGGACCCCGCCATGCACCGGGCTCCCTTCGCGCTGGTCGCGGTCGTCGGCCTCACGGGCTTCTTCGCCCTCCGCCAGGACACCCCGCAGCCGGGCGGGCCCGAGCTGGGCGTGCTGCGCACCGCGCCCGACGAGCCGGCCGAGCCGGACGCGGTGGTCTCCGTCACCTTCGACCGCCCGGTGGCCGGCGGGCTGGACGAGGCGGTCGACGCCCAAGCGCTCTTCCGCATCGAGCCGGCGGTGGCGGGGAAGGCCGAGTGGCGCGACCCGGTGACGCTGCGCTTCACCCCGGCGGCGCCGCTGCGCCCGGGCGCCACCTACCGCGTCAGCGTCGCGAACACCTTCCGGGCGATGGACGGCAGCCGCCTCCCCCGCCCGCTGCGCTTCTCGTTCCGGGTGGAGGAGGCGCGCGTCCTCACCGGCCACCCCGTGGGCCCGCACGGGACGAACCGCTTCCTGTCGCCCGCCCCCCGCTTCCGCGTCCTGCTGACGAGCCCCGCCGACCTGCGCGAGCTGGCCGCCCGCGCCCGCGTGGCCCTCGCCCCGGGGTGCGGGCCGGCCACCGTGGCGCTGCGGGGCGTGCGCCTGCGCGCGATCGGCGAGGGCGACCCCGAGTGGTTCCGCTTCCACGGCGCCCAAGGGAACGACCCCGCCCGCGACCTGCGCCGCGTGGCCGAGCTGGAGCCGGTGCGGCGGCTCCCCCCCGGGTGCGCGGCCGAGCTGGTGCTCCCGGCGCGGATGGACGATCCCGGCGGGGAGGCGCTCCGCTGGCCGTTCGCCACCTACGGCCCGCTCCGCGTGGTCCGCGCCGGGTGCCGGGAAGAGGGCGGCTGCCACTACGGGCCGGCCGAGGTCGTCTTTTCCACCCCCGTGCGCGGCGCCGACGTGCTGCGGCACGTGCGGCTGGACCCGGCGCGCCCCTTCACCGTGCGCGACACCGCCGAGGCCTCCGACCGCTGGGTGCTGGAGGGGCGCCTCGTCCCCCGCCGCGGCTACGCCGTCACCGTGGACCCCGCCCTGACGGACGTCTTCGGCCAGCGGCTGGCCACCAGCGCGCGCGTGGCGTTCACCACGCCGGGCGTCCCGCCCTCGGTGGTCTACCCCCACGGGAAGATGGTCGTGGAGCGGGAGGGCTTCCGCACGCTGGCGGTGCAGCACGTCAACGTCGACACCCTGGAGGTGGAGGTCGCCCCCGTCCCCGACTCGCTGGAGGCGCGCTTCCTGAGCCGCGGCTGGGGGAGCTGGAGCGAGACCTGGAAGCTGCTGGCCCCCACGGCCGAGCGGCGCCGGATCGCGGTCCGCAGCGAGCAGGACCGCAGCTCGGTGAGCGGCGTGCGCCTCCCGCTGGCCGACGCCCGCCGCTCGCCGCACGGGACGCTGCTGGCGGTGCGGGTCACGGGCCGCGGCGTGGACACCCTCGAGGTCGCCCGGCACCCGCTGGCGGTGGTGCAGGTGACCGACCTGGCCGTGCACGCCCGCGTGGGGGTGGACCAGGGGGTGGTGTGGGTCACCGGCGTGCGCGACGGCCGCCCGTGCGGCGGGGTGGAGGTGAGGCTGCACGACGCGAAAGGCGTGGTGCGCGCCGCGGCCCGCACCGACCGGCGGGGGATCGCCACGCTCACCGGCTTCCGCCCGCCCGCCGCGCGCGAGGGCGACGGAGACGGCTGCGACGACGGGTGCTCGTTCGAGGGGTACGTCTCGGCGCGGCGGGGCGCCGACCGCGCGGTGGTGGGGATCAACGACTACGACCCCGACCTCTCCCCGTACCAGTTCGGCATCTACGACGCCTGGGGCGAGGAGCGCGCGCCCGCCGCCGGGGCCGTCTTCACCGAGCGCGGGATCTACCGCCCCGGCGAGCCGGTGTACGTCAAGGCCATCGTCCGCCGCGGCCCGCTCGGCGCGCTGGAGCCCCCGGCGCGCGGGGATTCGCTCCGCTGGCGCTTCACCGGCCGCGAGGGCGAGGTGGTGCGCGACACCACCGTGGCGCTCAGCCGCTTCGGCACCGCCGACCAGAGCTTCCGCGTCCCCGCCGAGACGCCGCTCGGCCAGTACGGCGTGGAGATCCAGCTCCGGCGCGAGGGGCGCTGGCGGCCGCTCGGGCAGGCGTACTACCTGGTGGCCGAGTACCGCCCGCCGGAGTTCCTGGTGGAGGTGAGCACGGGCCGCGAGCCCCGCTTCGCCGGGGACCGACTCCGGGCGACCGTGGGCGGGCGCTACCTCTTCGGCGCGCCGATGGCCCGCGCCCCGGTGCGCTGGTCGGCCCGGCGCCAGGCGGTCTCGCCGTGGGAAATCGAGGTCCCCGGGACGGAAGGCTACCACCTGGGCGAGTCGGGGGAGTGGTGGGAGGAGGGCTACGGCGAGGTGGAGGTGGTGGCCGGCGGCGTCGACACCCTCGACGCGCGCGGCTACCGCGAGCTGCAGCTGCCGCTCACGCCGTCCGCCGACGGCCGCCCGGCGCGCCTGCTGCTGGAGGCCGAGGTGGTGGACGCCAACCGGCAGGCGGTGACGGGCTCGGTGGACGTGCTGGTGCACCCGGCCGACTTCTACATCGGCGCGAAGCCGGAGGGGGACGGCTGGTTCTGGACGGCGGGGACCCCCGTGCGGGTGGGGGTGATCACGGTGCGCCCCGACGGCCGCCCGGTCACCGGCGTCGACGTGCGGGGGGCGGTGGTCCGCCGCGAGTGGCACCGGGTGCGGCGCCAGCGGGGCGGCGAGTACGACGAGGTCGGCGAGTGGGTCTCCGACACCGTGGCCACCTGCCGGGTGGAGACGGGGGCGCAGCCGGCGCCGTGCGCCTTCACCCCGCGCGCGGGCGGCACGTACACCGTCTCCTTCACCGCGGTGGACCGGCGGGGGCGCCGGGCGTCGACCTCCTTCACCCGCTGGACCGTGGGCGGCGACTGGGTCCCCTGGAACGACGAGGGGAAGTTCAAGATGGACGTGGTCCCCGACCGCCAGCGCTACGCCGTGGGCGACACCGCCACCGTCCTCCTCGCCTCGCCCTTCACCGACGCCGAGGCCTGGGTGACGGTGGAGCGCGAGCGGGTGCTGGAGCAGCGGCGCATCCGCATCGCCTCCGGCACCCACACGCTGAAGATCCCGATCACCGAGGCGTTCGCCCCCAACGCGTTCGTCTCCGTGATCGTGGTGCGCGGGCGGAGCGCGGCCCCGGGGACGGTGGACGACCCGGGGCGCCCCACCATGCGCGTGGGCTACGCGGAGCTGCGCGTCACGCCCGAGGTCAAGCGCCTCGCGGTGGAGGTGCGCCCGCTCGCCGCGGAGTACCGCCCCGGCGACACCGCCCGGGTGCGCGTGCGGGTGCGCGACGCCGCGGGTCGGGGGCAGGCAAGCGAGGTGACGCTCTGGGCGGTGGACGAGGGGGTGCTCTCGCTCACCGGGTACGAGACGCCGGACCCGATCGACCTGGTCTACGCCCCCCGCGGGGTGGGGATGCGGCTGGCCAGCAACCTGGTGGCCGTGGCGCCGCAGGTGCCCGAGGGGCAGAAGGAGACGCGTAACCCGGGCGGGGGCGGCGGCCAGGACCTGCTGGGCGTGCTGCGCTCGCGCTTCCGCCCCACGGCGTTCTTCCTGGGCTCCGTCGAGACCGATCGGAACGGCGAGGCGGTCGCTGCGGCCGCGCTGCCCGACAACGTCACCACCTTCCGGGTGATGGCGGTGGCGGTGACCGCCGGCGACCGCTACGGGGCCGGCGAGTCGCCGCTCCTGGCCACGCGCCCGCTCCTGGCCCGCCCCGCGCTCCCCCGCTTCCTGCGCGAGGGCGACGACTTCTCGGCCGGGGTGGTGGTGAACCACCGCTTCGGCGCGGGGCTCGACGCGCGGGTGACGGCGTGGTCGCAGGGCGTCACCCTGCTGGACGCCGCGTCGCGGGGCCTGGCGCTCCCCGCCGGCCGGGGGGCGGAGGCGCGCTTCCACTTCCGCGCCCCCGCGGGCGACAGCGCCGTCTTCCGCTTCGGGGTGACGGGCGGCGGGGAGGCCGACGCGGTGGAGGTGCGCGTGCCCGTGCGCCCCGCAAACCGGCCGGTGGTGCACACCGTGGCCGGGGTGCTCCGCGACACCGCCACGGTCGAGTTCGTCCTCCCGGCCGAGATCGACCCCGCCCGCTCGCGGCTGGAGCTGGGATTCGGCACCTCGCCGCTGGCGCTGGTGCGGGAGTACCGGCGGCGGCTGGAGGTCTACCCGTACTGGTGCACCGAGCAGATCTCCAGCGGGGCGCTCCCCCTGATCGCCCTCTACCGCGCGCGGGAGGCCGGGCCGACGCTCGCGGCGAACGAGACCCGCGGGCAAATCGAGGGGGTGGTGCGCACCCTCTCGCGCCGGCAGCGCGCCGACGGCGGGATCGGGCTGTGGGACGAGGACGACTGGACCTCGCCCTGGCTGACCGCGTACGCCGGCCGGGTGCTGCTGGAGGCCCGCGCGGCCGGCGTGGCGGTGAGCGACTCCGTGCTGGACCGGATGGCCGCCTACCTGGAGCGCGCCCTGCGCGAGACTCAGCTGCTCCAGGCGGCGCTGGGCGCGCGCGACGGCCGGGTGGAGGCGGTGCTGGCGGAGCGGCTGCAGGCGGCCGACTTCCTGAGCCGCCTGGGGCGCCCCGACCTCCCGGCCGAGAACCTCCTCCTGGGCCAGGCCGCCCGCCTGGCGTGGGAAGACCGGGTGGCGCTGGCGGAGGTGCTGGCCCGCCGCGGCGAGCTGGGGCCGGCGCGGCGCCTCCTGGCCGCCGCCTGGGCGGGGGTGCAGGTGCGGGGCGCGCGCGCGGTGCTCCCCGAGGCCGCGTACCGGCGCGACTTCTACTTCCTCTCGCGCGTCCGCCCCGCCGCGCGGCTGCTGACCGCCACGCTGGCCGTGCAGCCCGGCCACCCGGGGGTGGGCCCGCTGGTGGAGACGCTGGTGCAGCAGGGGCGGGCCGAGGCGCGCCACCCCTGGACCACGCAGGACTACGGCTCCGCCGTGCTGGCGCTGCTGCGCTTCGAGGAGACCGTCCGCGGCGGGCAGGACCGCCTGGTGCGGCTCCGGCAGGGCGGCCGCGTGGTGGGCGAGGCGCGCGCCCGGCGCGGCGAGCGGCCCGACACGGCGCGCGCGCTCGGCGGGCTGCTGACCACGCGCGCGGACGGGCGCAGGGTGCTGCGGCTGGCGCTGGAGGCCCCGGGGCCCGGCGCCCCGGTCTACTACCACCTCTCGGTGCGCGAGGTGGTCTCGCGCCCGGTGTTCACCCCGCTCGACCAGGGGATCGCGGTGGAGCGCTGGTACGAGACGCTCGACACCCGCCGCCCGCTGACCGGCGTGGCCGAGGGGCAGGTGGTGCGCGTCCGGCTGCGCCTCACCGTGCGCGAGGAGCGGGAGATGGTGGTGCTGGACGACCCGCTCCCGGCGGGCCTCGAGGCGGTGGACCTGACGCTGCGCACGGTGAGCCCCTTCGCCGGCGAGTTCGGCGAGGGAGAGGAAGAAGAGGAGGCGCCCGTCCACGGGTGGTACTTCGGGAGGTGGGACTCGGGGCTCTGGTCGCCGTTCGACCACCAGGAGGTGCGCGACGACCGGGTGGTCTACTTCGCCCGCGTCCTCTGGCCGGGGACCTACCACGCCACCTACCTGGCCCGCGCCACCACCACGGGGCGCTTCGTGGCCGCGCCGGCGCACGCCGAGGAGATGTACAACCCCGGGGTGCACGGCCGCAGCGGCGGCGGCCCCTTCACCATCCGCCCCGTGGCGCCGTGAAGCCGCGCGCGCGCCGGATCACCCGGGCGGCCGCCGCGCTCCTGGCGTGCGCGGCGGCGGCGGCGCTCTGGGTGGCGCTTCCCCTCCCGGCGGGACTCGCCGCCCCGGCGCCGGTGCCCGGCCTGGTCGTCGAGGACCGCGCCGGGCTCCCCCTGCGCGCCACCCGCGCCGCCGACGGGAGCCGCGGCGGGTGGACGCCGCTGGCGGAGATGGACCCGCGGCTGGTGCAGGCGTTCCTGGCAGCCGAGGACCACCGCTTCTTCGCGCACCCGGGGGTCGACGCCCGGGCGGCGGCGCGCGCGCTGCGCGACAACCTGCGCGGCGGGCCGCGGGCCGGGGCCTCCACGCTCACCATGCAGACGGTGCGGCTGCTGCGCCCGCTGCCGCGCAGCTGGAGCGGCAAGCTGCGGCAGGCGCTCTGGGCGCTGCGGCTGGACGCGCACCTGGAGAAGCGCGCCATCCTGGAGCAGTACCTGAACCGCGTCCCCCTCGGCCAGGCCTCGGTGGGGGTCTCGGCGGCCGCCACGCTCTACTTCGGCGCCTCCGCGCGCGAGCTGGGGCTGGGGCAGGCGGCGCTCCTGGCGGGGATCGCCCGCGCCCCCTCGCGCGACAACCCGCTCGTCTCCCGCGAGCGCGCCCGGGCCCGCCGCGACGTGGTGCTGCGGCGGATGCAGGCGCTCGGCTACGCCACCGCCGAGGAGGTGGCGCGGGCGCGCGGGGAGCCCGTCCTCCCCGTGGACCGCCCGCCGCCCTTCCTGGCCCCGCATTTCACCACCCGCGTGCTGGGCTGGGCCGAGGCCGGAGGGCTGCCGCCGGAGGGGACGCTCAGGACCTCGCTCGACCTGGAGCTGCAGGCGCTCCTGGAGGCCGAGGTGCGCCACACCGTGCGGGTGCTGGCGGACCGCGGCGCGCGCCACGCCGCGGCCGTTGCGCTCGACAACGCCACGGGCGAGGTGCTGGCCTGGGTCGGCTCGCCCGACTTCGGCGAGGCGGGGGTGGGGCAGGTGGACATGGTGGTGTCGCCGCGGCAGCCGGGGTCCGCGCTCAAGCCCTTCCTCTACGCCCTGGCGTTCGACCGCGGCCACACGGCCGCCACCGTGCTCCCCGACCTCCCCCGCAGCTACGCCACCACGCTGGGGCCGTACCGGCCGCAGAACTACGACCGCCGCTTCCACGGCCCCGTGCGCGCGCGCGAGGCGCTGGCCAGCTCGTACAACGTCCCCGCCGTGGAGCTGGCCGACCGGCTGGGGGTGGAGTCGCTCCTGGCCGTGCTGCGCCGCGCCGGCTTCGCCTCGCTCTCGCGGGACGCCTCGGACTACGGGCTGGGGCTGGCGCTCGGGAGCGGCGACGTGACGCTCGTGGAGCTGGCCAACGCCTACCGCGCCCTGGCCCGCGGGGGTGAGTGGACCCCCTGGCGCTGGCGGGCGGCGGCCCCGGGCGAGCCGGCCCCGGCGCGGGAGCGGGTGGTGTCGGAGCGGGCGGCGGCGCTGGTCCTCGACATCCTGGCCGACGCCGACGCCCGCACCCCCGGCTTCGGGAGCGAGACGCCCTTCGACTTCCCCTTCCCGGCGGCGGCCAAGACGGGCACCAGCCGGCACTTCACCGACAACTGGGCGGTGGGGGTCACGCGGGGGTTCACGGTGGCGGTGTGGGTGGGCAACTTCACCGGGCGGCCGATGGAGGGGGTGAGCGGGGTCACCGGCGCGGGGCCGCTCCTCTACCGGGCGATGCTCGCCACGGCCAGCCGCCGCCCGCCCGGGGCGCTCCCCACCCCGGAAGAGGCGGGGCTCGTGCCCGTGCGCGTCTGCCGGCTCTCGGGGCTCCGGGCCACGCCGGGGTGCGCCTCGACGGTCGAGTGGTTCCTCCCCGGCACCGAGCCCTCGCGGGTGGACGACTGGGAGCGGGGTGGGCGGGTGGCGCTCCCCGAGGAGTACGCGGAGTGGGCGGCGGGCGAGCGGCGGCGCTGGAGCGAGGCGGCGTCGCTGGCCGGCGCGGAGCGCTTCCACATCCTGGCGCCGCGCGACGGCGACCGCTACGAGGTCCCCGTGGGCGTGGACCCCCGCTACGCGACGCTCGCCCTGCGCGCGGCGGGCGCGGGCGGTCCGGTCCGCTGGCTCGTCGACGGCCGCGAGGTGCGGGAGCCGCGCTGGCGGCTCGTCCCCGGCAAGCACACGGTGCGCGCGGAAACCGGGTCCGGCGCGTGGGACGAGGTCCGCATCGAGGTGGCGGGGAGGTAGAACGGCAACCCCGAAATGTCTCACGCAGAGCAGCAGAGTCAGCAGAGAACAACGAGTCCTCTGCTGACTCTGCTGCTCTGCGTGCCATTCTTTCAGGGCCTGGAAACCAGAACGAATATCAGCGAAACGGTAGATTCATACCATTTCCCCGAGCATCGTTCAGGATTCAAGTTCGAAGAAACTGCATGTTTCACGCAGAGGAAGCAGAGAACACATCGCTGCCGTGGTTTTCCTCTGCTACCTCTGCTTCCTCTGCGTGAGGCTCGTAGGAGAGTCGAAATCCAGAACGTTTCTCTGCAACTTGGTATCATATCATCCGCTTCGCGCCGCCTCCTTGAGCAGCTCCCACGCCTCGCGGACGTGCTCCTCCGTCGTGCGCAGGTTGCCGACGGCCAGGCGCAGGACCAGGCGGCCGTCCAGCTTCGTGTGGCTGAGGAAGGCGCGGCCGGTGGCGTTCACGGCGGCCAGGATGCGCTCGTTGTGTGCGTCCGCCTCGGCCTCGCCCACCGCTTCCGGCCGGTGGCGGAAGACGACCAGCCCCAGCGGCACGGGCGCCGCCAGCTCCCACTCCGGCTCCGCCTCGATCCACCCCGCCAGCAGGCGCGCCAGCCGCAGGTGCTCGCGCAGCCGCGCCCGCACCCCCTCCACCCCGAAGTAGCGCAGCACGAACCACAGCTTGAGCGAGCGGAAGCGCTTCCCCAGCGCGGGGCCGTAGTCCATCAGGTTGGTGACCGCCTCCCCCTCGTCCGTGCGCAGGTACTCGGGGACGAGGCTGAACGCGCGCCGCGCCACCCCGGGCTCGCGGAAGTAGAGCGCGGAGATGTCCACGGGGACGAAGAGCCACTTGTGCGGGTTGACCACCAGCGAGTCCGCCCGCTCCACCCCGTCGAAGATCCAGCGCATCTCCGGCAGGATCGCCGCCGGCCCGCCGTACGCCGCGTCCACGTGCAGCCAGATCCCGTGCCGCTCGCAGAGGTCCGCGACCGCCGCCACCGGGTCGATGCTGCTGGTGGACGTCGTCCCCACCGTTGCCACCACGCAGAGCGGGATGATGCCGTCGGCGCGGTCCTCCTCGACGGCGCGCTCCAGGGCGGCGGCGTCCATGCGGAACTCCGCGTCGGCCGGGATCTTCCGCAGCCCCTTCGTCCCCAGGCCCAGCGTGATGCACGCCTTGTCGATGGACGAGTGCACGTGCTCGCTGGCGTAGACGCGCAGCCGCGGCAGGTGCCGCCCGGTCATCCCCTCCTCGCGCACCCCCAGCCCCGCCCGCTCGCGCGCCGCCGCGATCGCCACCAGCGTGGAGATCGAGGCCGTGTCGTGGATCGTCCCCCGGAAGGCGGGCGGCAGCCCCAGCATCTGCCGCAGCCAGTCGAGCGAGCGCTCCTCCAGCTCCGTCTGCGCCGGCCCCGTGCGCCAGAGCATGGTGTTGGTGTTGAGCGCCGCCGCCAGCATCTCGCCCAGGATCCCCGGCGCCGAGCCCGTGATGGCGAAGTAGGCGAAGAACCCCGGGTGGTTCCAGTGCGTCACCCCCGGCACGATCACCCGCTCGAAGTCGCCCAGCACCGCCGCCATGTCCTCGCCCGTCCTCGGCGGCGACTCGCCCAGCCCGGCGGCGACCTCGCCCGGCCGCACCCGCGCCAGCACCGGGTAGCGCCCGACCTCCGCCAGGTAGTCGGCGATCCAGTCGACAGCCGCGTGCGCGTGGCGGCGGAACTCCTCGGGCGGCATGTCGCCGAGCGGCGGCGCGGCCGGCGGGTCGGCGGGAGCGGCGGAAGCGGGCGCGAGCGCGTCCATGGGCCTCGTCCTGCGGTTTCGGGGGCTTGCGGTCTCCCCTAACTTACCGGCGCTCCGTCCCCGCCGCACGGTGGGCGGGAGTGCGAAGTGCGAGGTGCGAAGCGCGGATGGACCCGCGCGGCGCACGGCAGCCCGGGGCGCCGCGGAGCCCGCCGGCTGACCCCTGTCCCCTGTACCCTGTCCCCTGCGGTTTCGAATGATCCGCACCTCCCCGGAAGTCGCCGAGGCCCTGCGCGAGGGGCGCCCCGTGGTGGCGCTCGAGTCCACCGTGCTCGCGCACGGGCTCCCCCGGCCGCGCAACCTGGAGGTGGGGCGCGCGCTGGAGGACGAGGTGCGCGCCGGGAGCGCCGTCCCCGCCACCGTGGGCGTGGTGGGCGGCGAGCCCGTCGTGGGGCTGTCGCACCAGGACCTGGACTGGCTGGGGACCGCGCACGGCGTGCTCAAGCTCTCCACCCGCGACCTTCCCGTCCCCGTCGCGCGCCGGCTCGACGGGGCCACCACCGTGGCCGCGACCATGTGGCTGGCGCACCGCGCCGGCATCGCCGTCTTCGCCACCGGAGGCATCGGCGGCGTGCACCGCGGCGAGGCGAACGACGTCTCCGCCGACCTCACCGAGCTGGGGCGCACGCCGATGCTGGTGGTGTGCGCGGGCGCCAAGTCGATCCTCGACCTCCCCGCCACCCGCGAGGCGCTGGAGACGGCCGGCGTGCTGGTGGCCGGCTACGAAACGGACGAACTCCCCGCCTTCTACTCGCGCGAGAGCGGGATCGCGGTCGACGTGCGCGTGGACTCCCCCGCCGAGGCCGCCGACCTCTGGCGCGCCCACCGCGCCCTGGAGATGCCCGGCGCCGTCCTCCTCTGCGTCCCCCCGCCCGCGGAGGCGGCGGTCCCCGCGGCCGAGATCGAGGGGGTGATCCGCGAGGCGCTCGGGGAGGCGGAGCGGCGGGGCGTGCGGGGGAAGGACGTCACCCCGTTCCTGCTGACCACCGTGGCGCGGCGGACGGGCGGGCGCTCGCTGGAGGCGAACGTGGCGCTCTTGAAGAACAACGCGCGCGTGGCCGCCCGGGTGGCCGCCGCGCTGGCGGAGCGATGACCAAGGACGAGCTGCGCGAACGCACGCGCCGGCGCCTGAGCGGCATCCCCCCGGCGGTCCGCGCCGCCGCGGAGCGCGCCATCGCCGAGCGCGTGTGGACGGTCCCCGAGGTGGCGGGCGCCCGCTGCCTCCTCCTCTTCGCCCACCTCCCCGAAGAGGTGTCGACCGACCCGATCGCCGAGGAGGCGCTCCGCCGCGGGATCGCGCTGGCCTACCCCCGCACGCTCCCCCAGGGCCGGGTGATGACGCTGCACCGCGTCCGCGGCCTGGACGAGCTGACGCCCGGCCGCTACGGCATCCGCGAGCCCGACCGCGGGCGCTGCCCCGAGGTCACCCTGGAAGAGATCGACGCCGCGCTGGTGCCGGGGCTGGCGTGGGACCGCCGCGGCGGGCGGCTGGGGCGGGGGGCGGGCTACTTCGACCGGCTCTTCGGCGACCCGGGGTGGTGGGGCTTCCGCTGCGGGATCTTCTTCTCCTTCCAGGAGGCGATCTCCATCCCCACCGACCCCTGGGACGTCCCCCTCCAGGCCGTCGTCACCGAGCGCGAGGTGTGGCGGGCGAGTTCTTGATGCGGCAGGCAATTCCGAATAAATTCCGTATGCGGTGAAGGGGATTTCTTCCCGGCAGGGGGCCCGAATGCGTACACGCTTCCGCGAGGAAAGGACGACGCAGGCCGCCGCGAAGCTCCTGCGGCTGCGCGGAGGGAAGATGAGCCACCTCAAGCTCATCAAGCTACTCTACCTGCTCGACCGCGAGGCGCTGCTGCGGTGGGGGCGGCCGGTCACGTTCGACTGGTACTACTCGATGCCGCACGGCCCGGTGCTCAGCTACACGCTGGACCTGATCAACGGGGAGCGCGCGCCCGGCGAGCCGTCGTACTGGGGCGAGTACATCGCGGAGAAGTCGCACCACGAAGTCGGGCTCCGCGCCGGCAGGGAGTGCCCGAACGACCAGCTCTCACCCGCCGAGGAGCAGCTGATCGAGGAGGTCTTCGCGAGGTACGGCCGGATGAGCCGCTGGCAGCTGCGCGACTTCTCGCACACGCTCCCCGAGTGGACCGATCCGCGGGGCTCGTCGGTGCGGATCGAGCACCGCGACATCCTGCGCGCTGGCGGGACGAGCGAGGAGGACATCGCCCACATCGAAGCCGAGCTCGAAGAATCGGCGCTGGCCGACTCCGCCTTCGGATAAGTGCCGATCACCCGCGGCAGCACCTTCATCCTCACCCGCGCCACGGGCTCCGTCCCGCACCTGTGGGTGGTGCTCTCGGACCCCGCGGGCGACCCTCCCGAGGTCGTCATCCTCAGCCTCACCACGCTCCGTCCTCACTCGGACGAGACCGTCGTGCTGAACCCCGGCGACCACCCGTTCGTCCAGCACCCCACCTGCGCGTACTTCTCGGACGCGCGCATCGTCACGGTCCAGAGCCTCGAGCGGGCGCTGCGGCTGCGCCAGGCCATCCCCCAGCCGGACATGGACGCCGCGATCGTCGAGCGGATGCGGGACGGGCTGTTTCAGTCCCCGTTTACCATCCACGCGATCCGCGAGCGCTGCCGCGTACTCTTCGGGAGAAGCTAAAACAGCGCGATTCGGGCATGCCCCTCCGCTGCGCTCCGGGCCGGGCTGCGCGCGCCGTAGGGCATGATACCGCTGTGCCCAACGGCGCCGGGCCACCGCCGCCACGATACCCCCGTGGCGGCGGCGTCCCGGCCCTGTCGGGCGCGCATCCCTCATGCAAACCGCGAAACCGAAACCCTCTCCCGCAGTCTGGGAGAGGGTCGGCGCGAGCGCGGCGGGACGCCGCGCCGGGGTGAGGGCCCCCGGCGGTTTACCGCCGGCAGGGCTTGCCTTCCCACACCTTCTGCCAGCGCGCGCCGCGGTCCCCGGAGATCGCCTCGTACCACGAGTCGGTGGGGCCGAACACCTGCACCAGCATCTCGTTCCCGCCGCGGCGGTTCCAGTTCAGGTAGTCGATCAGCTTCGGGGCCACCTTGGGGCCCTTCCGGTAGTCGTGCACCTCGCTGTACACCGGGTTGTAGCCCGTGCGCTGCTCGTAGCTGGCCACGTAGAACACGCTCCACCCGTCCTGGTTCGGCGGCCCCACCGCCAGCTCGTCGCCCGAGAGGAAGGTGGTGGCCATCTCGGGGCTCCCGCCGGGGATCACGTCCAGCGCCTGCAGGTCGCGCTGGGCGCGCGTCCAGCTCCCGGGCCGCTGCATCCCGTTCGTCAGCACCAGGCGCTCGGTGACCAGGGGCGCGTAGCGGCGGATCGGGCCGCTCACCTGCGGCGGGCTGAACTCGCCCACCACCTGCGGCTCCAGCCCCCGCCGGAAGGCGATGAACTCCTGGTCGGCCGCGGCGGCCGCCACCGTGGTGGCCTGCCCCGCTCCCACCGGCACCCCGCACGTGGTGAGCCCCGCCGGGCCCTGCAGGGTGAAGGTCCCCACCGGCGCCCCGCGGCGGAAGAGCACGAACTGCGAGTTGGGCGGCAGCACCGCCTGGCGGAAGCGCTGCTCGAACGCCTGCGGGCTCACCCCCGCCGGCTTCTCGATGCCGCGCAGCGAGTCGCCCGAGACCTCGGCCACCGGGATGATGCGGTCCTGCCCGGCCGAGCGCACCACGTGGAAGACCACCGTGCCGCGCGGCAGCCCCAGGTTGGGGGCCTGCTCGGGCGCGGTGGTCACCTCCCCCGCGCCCACGGGCGGCGGCGGCTTCACCACGCGCACCTCGGCGCCCCCCCACTGCACGTTGTCGCAGGCGGACAGAGCGGTTAGAATCATCAGCGCCGCGGCGCGGGCGGTGCTACTCGGCGGTCTGCGCATAGGGTGTCGCGGGAAGTGCGTGGGGCGGACCGGGGCCGCGGCGCGGATCCGGTCCGCCTGCGTCGAAGGGCCCGGTCCCAGCAAGGAGCCGGCCAGCTTGCGCGCCGCGCGGACAGGTTACCGAGAATCCTCCCCTCCTGCCAGATGATCGACACCAGCGAGTTCCGCCGCGTGATGGGCCACTTCGCCACGGGGGTGGCGGTGGTCACCACGCTGCGGCCCGACGGCACGCCGTGCGGCCTCACCGCCAGCGCCGTCTGCTCGGTGTCGCTGGAGCCCACCATGATCCTGGTGTGCGTCGACCGCGGCGCCGACACGCACGGCTGCATCGAGGAGCGCGGGATCTTCGCCGTGAGCGTGCTGGAGGAGGGGAAGGGCGAGACGCTGGCGCGGCGCTTCGCCGACGTGGACGCCGACGACAAGTTCCGCGGCGTGGCGTTCCACGAGGAGCGCACCGGCGCCCCCGTGCTGGACGACGCGCTGGCCTGGCTGGACTGCCGGGTGGCCGAGCGCTGCCCCGGCGGCGACCACACCGTGTTCCTGGGCGAGGTGCTGGCCGCCGACAACGTGGAGGGCACGCCCCTCCTGTACTACCGGGGAGGGTACGGCCGCTTTGCCCCCTAGCCGCTTCCGCCGCCACGCGCCCGCGGTGCGCCCGCTGCTGGTGGGCGCGGCGCTCGGGGTGCTCGCCTTCGCCTCGGGGAGCCTGGTCCTCTACGAGGCGGGCGGGGTGCTGCGCGCCGCCGGGGGGATGGTGGCCACCTACGCCGCCGCCCTGGCCGCGGGGCTCTGGGCCGGCTCGCCCGGCGCCCGCCGCGACACGCCCCCCACCGGCCGCTGGGTCTTCGCCGGGGTGTCGCTGGGGCTGGCGGGCGTCATCGCCACCGCCTGGACCGTGTACCAGGACGCTGCCCGCGGCGGCCTGGCCCGCGCCGTCGCGCTCCTCTTCCTGGTGGGGCTCCCCGTCTACGCCATCGGCCTCCTCCTCCCCGCGCTGGTGGCGTGGGAGCGCCGCGACGACGACGAGGGCGAGGCCCCCGCGGCCGGCGCCGGGGGGACCGTGGCCACCGTCCTCGCCGGGGCGGCCGTGGGCGCGGGCGCGGCGGGGATCTTCCTCCTCCCGCGCTTCAGCCCCGGGCCGCTCCTGCTGGCGGTGGCGGCGCTGCTCACCTTCCCCCTCCTCTTCCCCCGCCCCGGGCGCGGCGAGGAGGGGGGCGAAGAGGTGCTGCACGAGGAGGAGACGCCCTTCGGCACGCTCCGGGTGACGGAGATCGTCTACCCCGGCAAGCGCCAGCCCGAGCGGCGCCTCTACCAGAACGACGAGATCGAGTCGGGCGAGCTGGTGCGCACCGGCGCGCCGACCTTCGCCTACATCGTGGCGGCCGAGCGGCTGCTGGCCGACCTGGCGCGCCCCGGCCAGGCGTACCTCTTCCTGGGCGGCGGCGCCTACACCCTGCCGCGCCGGGTGGCCGAGCGCGACCCCGGCGCCCGGATCACCGTGGTGGAGCTGGACCCCGAGGTCACGCGCGTGGCGCAGAAGTTCTTCGGCCTGCGCCCCGAGCTCGGGATCGCGAGCCTGCACGGCGACGCGCGGATGGTGGCCGGGCGGCTCCCCCCGGGCGCGTACGACCGCGTCTTCCTGGACGTGTACGACGGCGCCGAGCAGGTCCCCTACCACCTGGTGACGCTGGAGGCGCTGGGCGAGCTGGGGCGGCTGCTGGCGCCGGGCGGGCTGCTGGTGGTCAACGCGATCGGCGTGGCGGCGGGCGAGGGGGAGCGGCGCTTCTGGTCCACGGTGCGCACCGCGCGCGAGGCGTTTCCCTCGCTGCGGCTCTACTACCACCTGAGCCGCGACTTCCCCGACCGGCAGAACTTCCTGCTGGTGGCCTCGCCCGAACCCGACGCGGCGCTGCCGAGCGCGGCGGGGAGCTTCGAGTGGTGGCCCGAGCCCGACTGGCCGCGCCTTCCCACCGCCGTCTTCCGCGACCGCCTCCTCGGTGCCGACGAGCGCCGCGCCGCCGCCCCCGAGCGCGCCCCGTCGCCCGTCGCCACGCACCTGCGGACGGAGTCTCCGTGAAGAAGTGCTCCAGGCGCGTTCGAGGCTCCGAGAACTGCAATGCCTCACACAGAGGACACAGAGGAAAACGAGAGAAACAGCAGAAAAGTCTTTGCTTTTTCTCTGTGTCCTCTGTGTCCTCTGTGTGAGGCTTGGCGGAGCCTGCGGACTGCGCGGTGGTCGGTCGACGTGCAGGAAAGCGAGATCCCTCCCCCGCGGAGCCGCGGAGGAGGGATCGTCGCCGGTCGGACGGGAGAGGTCAGCGGGGCTTGTTGCCGCCGCGCTTCTTCTGCTGGCGCTTCTGGGCCTGCTGGAGCTGGGCCTGCATGAACTCCACCGCCTTCTGGCGCTGCTCCAGGTGGCGCTTCATCTGCTCGCTCTGCTTGAGCTTGGCGCCCTCGGCCCCCGTGTAGCGCGTGCGGTTCATGAGCCGGTTCAGCAGCTTCATGATGGGCCCGGAGACGTACTTCAGGATGAACGCCCTCCCGCGCTTCCCCTCCTTCTCGTAGTGGGTGATCGCGAACGGGAGCGCCTGCACGTTGTCCTGGATGGTGCGGTGCATCTCGGCGGCGGACCGCTTCTTCTTTTTCTTCTTCTCGGCCATCGGAAGGTCTCGCTCGGGCGAAACGGTTCGGTCGTGGGCTGTCGGAGGCGCCGGATTCCCGGACGGGCCGCCTGGTACACCCGCCCGCCGGTCCCGGTCCCGTCCCCCGGTTGCCGCGCCGCCCGCCGGGCGGTACGATTCGGGGGACCGGCACCCTACAGCGTCGCGGCCCCCGGCGCAAGGCGGTCTCATCCTCGGCGAACCCCATGATCCGGACCGATCAGGAGTACGAGCGAGCGCTCCAGTACCTCCAGAGAGATTCCGTCGCGATGTCCGCACAGCGCACGCGGCTTCTGGAGATGGGGATCGAGGGTGAAGAACTGGAGCGCGCGATGCAGCCGATGGAGTCCTTCCGGCAACAGGTGGTGGAAGAGATCGAGGCGTACGAGCGCATGAGACAGCCTCACCAGCGTCCCTCATAGTTCATCGCACATCGTCTCGCGTTCCGTGTACTAAAGCAGGCCCCTCGCCCTCACTTCGTCTTGCAGCAGTCTCGTCTGATCCGTCCGTGAGAATCGCCCATCTGGCCGACCTGCACCTGGGCTACCGCGCCTACCACCGCGCCACACCGCGCGGCGTCAACGTGCGCGAGGCCGACGTCGCCGACGCCTTCCGGCACGCCGTGGCCCAGGTCGCCGACCTTAGGCCCGACGTGGTGCTGGTGGCCGGCGACGTCTTCCACACCGTGCGCCCCTCCAACACGGCAATCGCCGAGGCCTTCCGCCAGTTCTGCGTGCTCACCGAGCGGCTGCCGGGCGTCCCCGTGGTGATGATCGCCGGCAACCACGACTCCCCGCGCTCGGCCGACACCGGGAACATCCTCGCCCTCTTCCGCGAGATCGACGGCGTCCACGTGATCTACGAGGACTGCCGCCCGGTGAAGCTGCCGAAGCTCGCGGCCAGCGTGCTCTGCATCCCCCACTGCACCCTGGCCGTCGAGCACGAGACGCGGATGGACCCCGACCCGGCGGCGAAGCACAACCTGCTGATGCTGCACGGCACCGTGCGCGGCGCCGAGGCCGACGAGAAGCTCCGCATCACCACCGAGTTCGGCGGGGCCGAGGTGGAGAACACCGCTATCGGGCCCGAGCGGTGGGACTACGTGGCGCTCGGGCACTACCACGTGGCCACCGACCTGGCGCCCAACATGTGGTACCCGGGCGGGCTGGAGCGCACCTCGGCCAACATCTGGTTCGAGAAGGGCCCCAAGGGCTTCCTCCTCTACGACACCGAGGCGCGCGCGGCCGACTTCCACCCCGTCCCCACCCGCGAGATCGTCGACCTCCCCAAGGTGGAGGCCGCCGGGCTCTCCCCCGCCGAGGTCGACGAGGCGATCGGCGCGCGGGTGGAGTCGATCGAGGACGGGGTGCGCGGGAAGATGGTGCGGCTGGTGGTCTACGACGTCCCCCGCTCGGTGGTGCGCGAGCTGAACCACAAGCGCATCCGCGAGTGGAAGGCCGAGGCGCTGCACTTCCACCTGGACGCCCGCCCGCCCGAGGTGCGCCGCCGCGTGGGCTCGGGCGCCCCCGTGCGCCGGCAGACGCTGCGCGAGCAGGTGGAAGGCTACCTGCGCCACCACTGGAAGCCGACGGTCAAGGAGATCGACCGCGAGCGGCTGGTGACGCTGGGGGTGGAGTACATCGACCGCACCGCCGAGGGGGTGGGCTGATGCGCCTCCTCTCGCTGCGCCTGCGCAACTTCCGCCAGCACGCCGACAGCTTCATCGAGTTCCGCCCGGGGCTCACCGGCATCATCGGCCCCAACGGCGCCGGCAAGTCGACGATCCTGGAGGGGATCGCCTGGGCCATCTACGGCGCCCAGGCCGCGCGGGGGACGAACGAGACCATCCGGTTCAGCCGCGCGGCGCCGCGCACCCGCGTGGAGGTGGAGCTGCGCTTCGCGCTGGGCGGCCACGAGTACCGCGTCTCGCGCACCCTCTCCAGCGCCGAGGTCTGGCTCGACGGCGGCCCCACCCCGGTCGCCGCCACGCTCGGCGGGGCCACGAACTACCTCCAGCATGCCATCGGCATGACGCGGGAGGAGTTCTTCAACACCTACTTCACCGGGCAGAAGGAGCTGCAGTTCCTGGCGGCCATGGGGCCGTCGGAGCGCGGGCGGTTCCTCTCCCAGGTGCTGGGCTACGAGCGGCTCCGGCGCGCGCAGGACCTGCTGCGCGAGCGGCGCAAGGAGATCCGCGCCGAGATCAAGGGGCTGCAGGCCGCGCTCGGCGACCTGGACGAGCTGGTGGCCGCGCGGCTCGAGGCGCAGCAGCGGATGGGCGCCGCCGTCGACGAGCTGAAGGCGGCCGAGCTGGAGACGGAGGAGGCGGCCTCGGAGCTCAAGGCGGTCCTGCCGAAGTGGGAGCGGGCGCAGGCCGCGCGCGAGCGCCACCGCGAGCTCACCCATACCATCGAGGCCGCCGAGGCCGAGCGCGAGGCCGCCCGCCGCGACCTGGAGCGCGCGGCGGCGGCGCTCGCGGCGATCGCCGGCGCCGAGGGCGAGCTGGCGCCGCTCCGGGCCGAGCTGGAGGCGCTGCCGGCGCTCTCGGCCGAGTGCGAGCGGCTCTCCGACCTGGCCCGCAAGGACGAGCGGCGCAAGGCGCTGGCCGCGCAGCTCGCGGAGCTGGAGCAGGAGCTGGAGCGCGGGCGTGAGCGGATGGAGCGGATCGGCGACGCGCCCGGGCTGGAGAAGAAGTTCGCCGAGGAGCTGGACCGGCTGCGCGGAGAACGGGCCGAGGCGGCCGGCGACCTGGAGGCCAAGAACACCGCCTGGCTCACCGACCGGCAGGACGCCTTCACCAAGCTGCAGGGGTACCGCGACCGCGGCCGCGAGCTGAAGGAGCAGATCAAGAACATCCGCGAGCTGGGCCCCGAGGGGAAGTGCCCCACCTGCGGGCGCCCCGTGGGCAAGGACTACGCGCGCCTCCTGGAGCAGCTGGAGGACCAGTTCCAGGACGTCAAGCAGGACGGCGTCTGGTGGAAGAGCCGCTACGAGCAGGTCGAGCACAAGCCCGCCGAGCTGCTGGAGCTGGAGAAGCGCGAGCGGACGCTCACGGCGCAGATCGACGACCGCACCCAGAAGCTCACCCGCTGCCAGGCCGCCGTGCAGGAGCTGGAGTCGCTCACCGCCGAGCACGCCGCCCGCGAGCGGCGCCGCGGCGAGCTGGCCGCCGAGCTGGCGGCGATCCCCGCCGGCTACGACCGAGGGGCGCACCGCCAGGCCGAGCGCGAGCTGGCCCGCCTGCGCACCGTGGAGAAGCAGGCCGCGCGGCTGGAGGAGAGCGTGGCCCGCCGGCCGAGCTGGGAGAAGGAGCAGGCGGAGGCGTCGGCGCGCGAGGCGTCGGCCGCGAAGCGCCACGGGGAGGCGGCCGCCGAGCGCGAGGCGCTGGGCTTCACCGAGGCCGAGTTCGTGGCCGTGCGCGCCGAGCACGAGGCCGCCGTGGAGCGCCACCGCCGCTGCGAGTTGCGCGCGAAGGAGATGCAGGGCGCCGTGCGCACCGCCGAGCACGTGCTGCAGTCCGCCCAGCGCGCCGAGGCGCAGTACCACGAGCGGGCCAAGGAGATCGCCGCGCAGGAGGCCGACCTCAAGCACCACGAGGAGCTGGACCTGGCCTACACGGAGCTGCGCGGCGAGCTGAACGACCAGGTGCGCCCGGAGCTCTCCGAGATCGCCTCGCTCTTCCTGGCCCAGCTCACCGACGGGCGCTACACGGCCATGGAGATCGACGAGTCGTACAACATCATGGTGCTGGACGAGGGCGAGGAGAAGCCGGTGATCTCGGGCGGCGAGGAAGACGTGGCCAACCTGGTGCTGCGCCTGTCGCTGTCGCAGATGATCGCCGAGCGCGCCGGGCACCCGCTCTCGCTGCTGATCCTGGACGAGGTGTTCGGCTCGCTCGACGTGGCCCGCCGCGACAACGTGGTGCAGCTCCTCCACCACCTGGAGGACCGCTTCGAGCAGGTGGTGCTGATCACGCACATCGAGGGGATCCGGGAGGGGCTGGACCAGGTGCTGCGCGTGGAGTACGACGAGCGCACCGGCACCTCCCTCGTGCGCGAGGAGACGTTGGGCGGCCCCGAGTTCTTCCCCGAGGCCCCGATGGCGGCGGACTGAACGGCAGGTGCCCAGTGCCTGGTGCCCAGTGCCCAGGAACTGCGAAAACGCAGCTGTGGATCGGAACGCACAGCGGCCCCGGGATCAACTCCCGGGGCCGCTGCTCTCGCCTGGTCTCCGCGCCGAGCTACTGGGCACTTGGGACTGGGCACTGGGCACTTATCAATCCGTCCACGTCCGCGTCACGTCGACCGTCTGGTTGCAGAAGGTGCCCTTGAGCGTGTAGGTGTGCGTGGCCGGGTCCCAGGTGGAGACGAGGTCGATGGCGCAGGTGCCCGACTGGCCGGTGCTCCGCGACCAGGCGAAGCTCCCCTTCTTGGTCGCCGTCCCCACGCCCCGCACGCCGTTGGTGACGCTGTGGCTGGCCGTGATGGCCGTGTTGGGGTTGCCGTTGACGGTGATGGTGACGCCGTCGCGGCGGCCCTGGAACACGCAGGCGTTCTCGGTGCGCGTGGCGTTGAAGGTGTGGCTGCCGCTGCGCGTCTCGCGGTCGCGCGTGTCGGTGATGGTGCCCGCCAGCGTCACGCTGCCGCCCAGCGGGCAGGCGCGGGTGCGCGTGAAGGTGGTGGTGGTGGTGATGGCGGCCGCCAGCGCGCCGCCGGCCTCCTCGGGCGAGAGGCTGAACGACGGGGTGCCGAAGCTGCCCAGCATGGCGGCGTCCTGCGCGCCGATCTCGGCGGCCAGCGCCTGTGCCTCGGCGGGGGACAGGCCCTCGTCGGGGGCGGTGGCCGACTGGTCGCACGCCGCGGCGGCGAGGGCAAGGGCCGCGGCGAGCGCGCCGGGGACGAGCGTCTTGCGAAGCATGGGCGTCCTTCCGAGTGGAGAGTCCGTTTCCCGGCCGCGGCCCGCGCCGCGCCGAACGAGCGACCACGGCTTACAGCGCCTCCGCCCGGAGCGTTGGGGCAGACTTCTCCCGGCGCCCGCGGCGGGTGGATCGCGCCTGTCGGCAGGACAAGATACGCGGAATGTGCGCAACGGGTTAGAGGTACTGCTGGAAGGAGATGCTCACACGGACCCTCACGACCAGCGCCGCGCTCCCTCTCCCGAACTCCGGGAGAGGGAAGCACTCCGGCGCTCCGCGCGACGAAGCGGCGGGCGAGGAGCGAAGGGGTCGAGCGGTTGAAGCCTCGCGGGGTTTTGCGAGGCTTTCTGCCGTTGTTGCCGCGGCTTATGCCGATTGAAAAACTAACCCGGTAATAAGCCAACGTGCCGCAGCAACCCGGCATTGGGTCTCTGCAGTTCCGCCAGAAACTGGTCTACCCGGCCGCGCAGCGTGGCCCAAGCGTCGGAGAACCGATGCAGTCGAAGCACTTCGTCCTTGAGCTTGTCCCAGAGCTTCTCGATCGGGTTGGTCCACGGCGCGTACGTTGGGGTGTTCAGGAGCGTGATCCTCGCCTCGGCGGCTGCCAGCAGCACGTCTCGATGGTAGTGGTTCGGCCAGTTGTCCCAGATCACGACGATCTCCACGTCCGGCCCGTAGTGCCTGCGCAGCTGATGGAGAAACGAGACGAGTGCCCGCACCCCGATCACACTCCGGGTCATCGAGCAGACCTGCCCGTCGGTGATGTCGAGCGCTCCGATGATGCGCCGCTTCGTATTCGAGCCGGGCGCCTGCTGCACCGTCGGCTGAGCGGTTCCGCCACCGCCGCGTCCATACCAGTTGCAGCCCCGCTCCGGACGACGGTAGAAGGTCGTCTCGTCAACATAGACGACCTTCACCCGCTGAGGATCGGCGGCGGCCCGAGCCCGTGCGGCTGCAATCGCCGCGAGCTTCGACGCGTACTCCGGATCGGGGCTGACCAGGTGCAGCCGTCCTACCTTCCAGGCGATGCGCCAGCGCTGCATTCGCCGCAGGACCCGGAGTCTGTCGTGATCTCGCTCAACTCGGGGCAGAGTTGGCGAATCAAGGCCAGGCTCCAGCGAGGAGGCAGCGCTGGCACAACGGGCGCCGACCAACACTCCGGCGGCTGGTGGAGCCGCTCCAGCAACGCCTCGCGCGCGGCGTCGTCAGGGGGAAAAACGCCGACGGCAGGGTGGCCTCACGCGCAGTTTACGGTACTCGTCATAGTAGTCGAGCCAGCCGTAAACTGTGTCGGGATCCCGACATCGCAGCAACCCCGTGCGGGCAACCGCGTGCGGAGTCTGGCCATCGGCGATTTTCAGCAGTGCCGCAGCTTGCTCTCGCAGGTAGGCACGTGGCTCCCGATCCCGACTCCGGATCAGCTCGTCTCGCTCCTGCGGGCTCAACACGAGAGTGCGTCGCTTCGGCAAACTGTCTCCTTTGTTCAGTTTGCCTCGCAAACTCGTGTTACCGACTTAGATTGTCAATCAGCATCAGCCGCCTTCGACTCCCCCTACTGCACGACGACGACGCCCGTCATGCCGTCGAGCCGGTGCGGCTCGCAGTGGTAGTTGTAGGTGCCGGGCGTGTTGAAGGTGTGGTCGAACACCTGGTTCTGGGTGGTCAGGGCCTGGCTGGTCCACGCCCCCGGCTGCGCGGCGTTGTCGGGGGTTACGGTGTGCCCGAGGGCCGCGTCGTTGATCCAGCGCACGGTGGTGCCCGGCGCGATGTTGACGGTGGCGGGCGAGAAGCGCAGGCCCGCCGTGAGGTGCACGGTGACCGAGTTCCCCGGCGGCGGGGGCGGAGGCGGCGGGGGCGGGGTGATGCCGCCGCCGCCCCCGCCCCCGCCTCCGCCGGAGCACGCGGGGAGCACCAGCGCCAGCACGAACAGCGCGGGAGTCGCGGCGCGGACGAAGCGGTTCATGGGTCCCTCCCTGGTTGCGGGTTCCGGGGCGCGGCGGAAGCGCCGCGTCCGTTGAGCGATGCGGTGTTTGTGGTTAGATTTCCCGGTCCTGAACCAGCCGCGAAGCGAAAAATGGATCGACTCAGCGACGAGGTCCGCCGGCGGCGGACCTTCGCCATTATCAGCCACCCCGACGCGGGGAAGACCACGCTCACGGAGAAGCTCCTTCTCTACGGCGGGGCCATCCACCTGGCGGGGAGCGTGAAGGCGCGCCGCGCGGCGCGCCACGCCACCAGCGACTGGATGGCGATGGAGCAGGAGCGCGGCATCTCGGTGACCAGCTCGGTGCTCCAGTTCGGCTACGGCGGCTTCCAGGTGAACCTGCTGGACACCCCCGGCCACCAGGACTTCTCCGAGGACACCTACCGCACCCTGATGGCGGCCGACAGCGCGGTGATGCTGCTGGACAACCGCAAGGGCGTGGAGGAGCAGACGCGCAAGCTGTTCGAGGTGTGCCGGCTGCGCCGCACTCCCGTGGTCACCTTCGTGAACAAGTGCGACCGCCCCGGCGCCGACCCGCTGCAGCTGCTGGACGACGTGGAGCGCGAGCTGGACATGAAGTGCTACGCCATGACCTGGCCGATCCACGCCGGCGACCGCTTCCTGGGGGTGTACGAGCGCTCCACGCGCCGCGTGCACCTCTTCGAGCGCGGCGAGGACCACGGGCAGACGCGCGCCGGCGGGCGGGTGCTGGACTTCGACGCCGACGATCTGGCGGGGGAGCTGGGCGACGAGGCGCTGGGGAAGCTGCTGGACGACCTGGAGCTGCTGGAGCTGGCCGGGGCGGAGTTCAGCCGCGAGGCGTTCCTGGCGGGCGAGGTGAGCCCGGCCTACTTCGGGAGCGCGCTCACCAACTTCGGGGTGGAGCCGTTCCTGGCGCAGTTCCTGGAGCTGGCGCCGCCGCCCACCCCGCGCGAGGCCACGGAGCGCGAGGTGCGCCCCGAGGAGCCGGCGTTCACGGGCTTCGTGTTCAAGATCCAGGCGAACATGGACCCCAAGCACCGCGACCGCATCGCCTTCGTGCGCGTGTGCAGCGGGCGCTTCGAGGCGGGGATGCAGGTGAAGCACGTGCGCACGGGGCGGCCGATCCGCCTGGCGCAGCCCACGCAGTTCCTGGCGCGCGAGCGCACGCTGGTGGAGGAGGCGTGGCCGGGCGACGTGATCGGCATCCACGACCGCGGGACGCTGCGCATCGGCGACACGCTCTCGGCGGACGGCGACCTGGAGTTCGCGGGGATCCCGCGCTTTTCCCCCGAGCACTTCGCGCGGGTGCACGTGCCCGACCCGATGCGCCGCAAGCACCTGGACACGGGGCTGCAGCAGCTTTCCGAGGAGGGGGCGGCGCAGGTCTTCTACGCGCAGTCCATCACCGGTCCGGCGCCGATCGTGGGGGCGGTGGGGCGGCTGCAGTTCGACGTGCTGCTGCACCGCTTGGAGCACGAGTACGGGGTGAAGGCCCGCCTGGAGCCGATGAGCTACACGCGCGCCCGCTGGGTGGAGGGGCCGATCCGGGAGATCGAGCGGGTGGCGGGCGGCGGCTACGGGCGCGCGCTGGTGTACGACGCCAAGGAGAGGCCGCTCATCCTCTTCGACAGCGAGTGGACCATGCGGACCACCATCGAGCGCGAGAAGGAGCTCGGCTTCCACGACGTGGCGCCGTAGCGCGGCCGGGCCGGCGAGCCGGGGCTGGGTCGGGTTCACGCCCGGTGCCGCGGCAAGCGCCGCTCCCTCCGTCACGGCGTGACGGGTGTGGCGTGTAACTGAATCCGTTGCAACGGATTTCTCGGGAGGCGGGGAAACAGATGAGAGAACGCGGAGTGTCCCGGCGTGGGACACTCCGCGTTTTCACGTCTCGCCGTGGAGCACGGGTCCCGACGGGCCCTCTCCCTGGCGCCGCTACCGCGTCGCCACCCTCTCCCAACTTCGGGAGAGGGTACTTCAGGGGGATCGGTGCGGGGACGGGCGGTGATGCCGGGTGTCCCCCGTCCCCTGTGTTCCCTGTCCCCTGCCGTTGCGTGAGGGATGCGCGCCCGGAGGGCCGGGACGGCGCCGCCACGGGGGTTGTGTGGCGGCGGCGGCCCGGCGCGGTTGGGCAGCGTGGTTTGCTGCCCTACCGCGCGCGCAGCCCGGCCCCCTTCAGGGGGACACGCCCGAACGAGCAGTTCAAGCGGTTCCGGTCCGCGGCTCCGCGTCGATCACCCGCTCGGCGGCGGGACGGGGCTGGGGCGCTGCAGGTCCTGGAAGCGCTTGGAGCGCTCGGCGAAGAACTTCTGCGTGCGCGCCAGGAAGTGGTCCCACGGGAAGTCGGGGCCCGGGTCCATGTGGTCGGACTTCTTGAAGACCTGCGACACCTGCCGGTGGCCCACGATCCCCTTGCTGACGCCGTCCTTCAGCTCGTCGTTGGTGAGCTGGCGCACCGGGATGTTGTACTTGAGGCAGTACTGGGCCGTGGCGTCGGCCGCCTTGTCGAGCATCAGGATGCCGTAGGGGTCCAGCCACTCGTGGCGCTTCTGCCGGGCGAAGCCGGCCAGCTCGAGCTGGATGCCGTCGTGGTTGGCGCCCGGCGCGGCGAAGGCCACGTCGTTGTCCAGCACGCACTGCACGATGCTGTCGTTGTCGATGCACAGGTGCGCGGACGCCTTGACGGGCCTCCCCTTGGCGTCGCGCGGGTCCTGGAAGTAGCGGGCGACGTTCTCGGCGGTGCTCCCCTTCTCGGGCGCCTCCATGTCGTGGATGACGACGAGGCGCACCTTGCGCTTCTCCCGCACGTCGGTGAACCAGCGGGCGCGCACCACCGGCCATGCGTCGGTCTCGAACTCGTGCTCCATGCGGTCTCTCGGGGTGAAGGGTGGATCGGGATCCGTCGTGACGGGCTCCGGCGCGGCCGCGGGCACCCCCTCTCCCCGGCCCTCCCCCCGCCGCGCGGCGGGAGGGAGCGCCGCGCGTCCGGGGCCGGGGAGCGGGTGCTTCGATCCTGCCGCGTCACCGCTGCCGGGCCGAGTCGGGCAGGTGGTGCCCGGGGATCGGCTGGATGACGGTGGTGGGGCGCCGCTGGTCGCGGTTCGGCACGCCGCGCTCCAGCGAGAACAGCGGCAGCATCGACGCCGGCCGCGGCTTGGCCATCCGCAGCAGGAAGCTGAAGTCGGCGAAGACGGAGTCCTTCCGCACCGTGTCGGGGAGCGTGTACGCGTACTGGTGGCACCCCAGGCACGAGGAGCCCTGGGGGATGTAGCTCTCCAGCGCCGTGTTGCGCAGCACCAGCGGCACCGGCTCCAGCTTCGACCGGGGGTCGCCCGACATCCACTGCGTGCCGATCAGCCGGTAGTGGCGCCAGACGGTGGCGCCCATCCGCCCCACCCACAGGGTATTCACGCTGTCGGTCATGGGGACGATCGGCTCGGTGCGGGTGATCTGGTTGCCGAACCTCCCCTGGACGGCGTAGCGCCCCGCGTACGGCGGGACGGAGTCCCACAGGAAGGTGGTGTCGCGCGTGGCCGCCAGGTGGAGCGAGTCGTTGACGGCGCAGCCGGTGCACGCGGCGTTGTAGAACGACCAGCGCGGGCGGTCGGCGCCGCACTGCGCGCCGGGGGCGGCCGAGTCGGGGCAGGTGGGGGCGTTGTCCTCGTGCTCGAAGGTGGTCCAGATCCAGTCGCCGAAGAAGCTGCGCGTCTTGTGGACGATGTGCAGCCCCACCAGCCCCACCTGCACGTTCAGGCACATGTCGCGCCCGGTGGCGCTGTTGCGCGCGGGGACGTACACCACGGCGCGGCGGGTGTAGAAGCGCGTGGTGTCGTCGCCCCGCTCGGGCTGCAGCACGCGCCAGGCGGCCTTGACCTCGATGGCGCCCACCTGCCCGCCCGCGGCCGAGTCGGCGTTCTGGTAGTAGCCGGCCGTGAAGGAGAGCGCCTTCCCGGCCGTGTCGGCCGCGTACTGCCCCTCGGGGGTGTTCAGGCGGTGCGTGCGCAGGTACTCGACGTCGGCGGGGTTCAGCTTCTTCTCGTAGAGCGCGAAGTTCACGTTCACGTCGGCCAGGGGGCCGCCCACGGCTTCATCGAAGTCGCCGTCGGGGTCCACCACGTCGCCGTTCTTGGCCATCTGCCCCAGGAACTTCTGGCCCGGGCCCACGTTGCACGGCGTGGGGCGCCCGGAGCCGTAGACCTCGGCCGCGTCGAGGTAGGTCTCCCACACGCGCGGCGCGCCGGTGCTGTCGGTGAACGACGGCAGCGGCGCGCCGTCGGCCGACGCGGGCCAGTTGAGCGCCACGAAGCTCTGCCACGAGAAGGTGTCGAAGTGCCGCTGGTCGCGCGCGTTGAACCCGGTGTAGCCGGCCAGGATGCGCACGATCACGTCGTGCGGGACGAAGGAGCAGAGCCGGTTGACGCCGGGGAGCGCGCAGGGCGGGTTGGCGGTGTCGGTGGGGAAGGTGTCGCCGGACGCGATGGCGGCCCCTTTGGCGGGCGCTCCGCCTTCGTCTTCCGTGCACGCGGAAGCGACGAGCAGCGCCGCGACGAAGCTCAGGAGGACGACGGGGGTGCGTTTCATGGCGGGAGCTCCTGTGAGGGGTGGGCCTGCACGTTCGCACGGCGGCGCGAGGAGAGCGTCCGCCGGTACCGCCGCCGGCGCGTGCGGTGGGGGCGCCGGTCCCTCGGAGAACGGAGATGCTCCGAACGAAGCCGCGCTCCCGGGTGCCGAGGCGGCCGGGGGCGCGGTACCACAGGAAGCGTCGTCCAGTATACGGCGCCGCCCGCGCGGGCGGAAGCATCCCGCGTGGTGGGCTCTCGCGGGCATTCGCGGTGGCGGACGCCGGGGTCTACGGGCAGATTCGTACGCGCCGCGACCCGGCACTTCGCACTTCGCACTTCGCACTTCGCACTCAGACCCACATGCCCGACGCGACCACGTCCCTCGGCCGGCCGGCGTACCGCATCGAGACGCCGCGGCTGGTGGTGCGCTGCTACGACCCGGCCGACGCGCCGCTCCTGAACGAGGCGATCGCCGGCAGCCTGGAGCACCTGCGCGCCTGGATGCCATGGGCGATGGGCGAGCCCGTCCCGGTGGAGGAGAAGGCGGAGCTGCTGCGCCGCTTCCGCTCGGACTTCGACGGGGACCGCGACTACGTCTACGGGATCTTCTCCGCGGACGAGGCGCGCGTGCTGGGCGGGACGGGGCTGCACCGGCGGGTGGGCCCCGACGCGCTGGAGATCGGCTACTGGATCGGCGCCGACCAGCAGGGGAGGGGGCTGGCGGCCGAGGCGGCGGGGGCGCTGGTGCGGGTGGGCTTCGAGGTGATGCGCGCATCGAGATCCACTGCGATCCCGACAACGCGCGCAGCTCGGCGGTGGCGCGGCGGCTGGGGTTCACGCACGACGGCACGCTGCGCCGCCGCCTGGCCGCGCCGCAGGGCGCCCCGCGCGACGAGATGATCTGGAGCCTGTTCCCCGACGAGTACCCCGCGAGCCCCGCCGCGCGCACGGAGGCGCGGGCGTTCGACGCGCTGCGGAGGCGGGTGCTGTGAGGGAGGATGTTTACAAATCCGAACTATAGACACGCTGTCATCCTGAGGGCGCACACACCGAAGCCGCGTCTGCACGAGAGCTCGTGCGCCCGAAGGATCTGCGGATGGGGACTCGCGCGTCTGCCAGACTCACGCTCGGACCCAGCCCGCAGATCCTTCGTCGCCGCCCGAAGCTTCGTCACTTCGACGATTCCGCGCGGCGGCTCCTGAATAGAAACTACGGAGCCGGGGTCGCGCTCTTCAGGCGGCCTTCCGCAGTTCCACCTTGTAGCCGAGCCTCTCCAGACGCCGCTGCAGGCGTCGCGCTACGCGCTCTCCACCCTGG